>JBEKKY010000158.1:0-11749 GCA_050010475.1 Acidobacteriota bacterium
CTTAAGTGACTGCTTCCGGCCGTTTTTCAATGACAAATAAAAAAGCCTCTTCTCCAAATCGTGTGGGTAAATTTTGACTCCTCAACAAGATTTTGATTCGACTTTAAAGCGTTTTCAGAAGGTTTCGGATTTTTCAGGCATAGCTCCGAGGCCGATGCATACTTGCGATCCCTGCTTCTCGAGTTACGGTATTATTGCCAGGTGAAACGGAGTCGGGCTCTGCGGGGACGCAACAAGGGATAGCCGGGCCGGTGGTGCGCCGATGACGCATCATGCCTCCGATGATGCAGGTTGTCAGGGGCCATTTTCATTTCCGGCCATCGGACACCCGAGACATGTCTCCCGATATCCGCTGGGGCAAAAAGCGGACAGTTTCTGGTCCGCACCCATATCCGAAAAACATTCAAATTCCCAGCATTTCTGGGGGTATGTTATGAGTTAGATTTAAAAGAAGGGCTTTCTGCGGCTGCGGATTAACTGCGGGTTTCGAAAGATCTGTTGCCGCGCCGTCCGGCGATATCGAGTTGGCTGATTTTCCGTTGTTCCCATGCCGCAGATATCCGGTTGATTGAATGCCGGACTCTATTGTGCATGCATCGGAAGTTTAAGATATGGTTTGCTGGTAGCGCTGGCGCTACCAGCAAACCGCAAAATTGAGAAAAGAGTTCTGAAAAGAAAAAAGGCGGCGCTTCACGGCGCCGCCTTGAAAAGGATCCCAACAAGAAGCTTAGTGGAGTAAGCCGGTTGTGCCTACAGGTGATTCGACCACGAGCATCTCGTATCCTTGTGCCTGAACTGCGAAATGAGAATCCGCGATGTAGTTGATCCCATGGGCGTAGCTGAAGTTGGTAACAAAGATTAACGACCCTTGGAAGGTTGTCAGCGGAGTCGGCAAAAGTTTGATCATGTCACCGACCAGAACATTCCAGGTTGCACCCGCCGGCAGGAAACCATTAGCATCCAGTCCAAGACCGGGCTTGATGGTTGCGCTGGTTGTGAAACTCTGGACCGTCGAGCCATCGGAAGGAACGAAGTACACCTTGATGGTTCCCGCTTGTCCAACGGTAAAGAACGGGACACCTGCCGATTTCAGGATGCCGGTGGGATTGGCAACTGCGATGCCAGTTTCTAAGTTCATGCCGGAGTTGGAGACGTTGAATGTCGCGTACAGCGTGGTTGTAGCAAACGTGGTGGCTCCAATGGGGGGTGTTACAGTAGTAGGCAGCAGCCTGCTTGCATATAGAAGCGGCTTATTTGCAATTGTGCTGCTAACAACATAAGGCGCGGCTCCAGATGCCGGGGGAGCAAGTGTAGCAGTGATTGTGACGTTTCCTGGAGTGGTCGAAACCGGGGCTGCACCTGTAAAGTTCAGCGAAAGACCGTCGATTTTATCCAATGACTGTGAGCTCTGGGTGAGTATGTTGATTTGAAATCCAGTGCTCGTAATGTTCGTTACGGTATAGGTAACTCCGCTGGTCGAAGTTTGTGTTGTTCCGAAGTACGCTGATCCGAAAGTGTTGCTGTTGAAAGTGAAGCCTGTCGGAGGCGCGAGAGTGACAAGGATCTGGGTGGGGCTGGTGGCGCCTTTTGTCTCGAAAGCATCGGAGTACAGTTCACTGATCACCAGATTTCCGCTGGCGGTCCCGCCAGTGACGGGAACGCCAGTAAGTGATGTCGGGCCGCTAATTGAAATCGGCTCAGTCACGGTCGCGACCGGGACAAAACTGTTCGTGATGCTCCCCAAACCGGTGCTGTTGGTCACGGTAGCATTAATCACCGCACCTACAGCCGCGCTAAGGGAATTAACATCAACTCTGATTCCGGTGATCCGGACAAACTGGGTGGAGATGGTGGTACTCAAAGTGCCCGTACCGCCGAAAGACAGCACGACGCTGCCCGAGGGCTTATAGTTAACATTGGCTGTTACGGTTGTCGAGCTTCCTACACAAGCTGCTGCGGTACCGATACCTGTTGTGGGACTGATAGTGAGTGCCGCGTTGCCGTTGCATCCCAGCACGAAAACCTGAATATCGCTGAGCGAAGAAATCGGGGCTCCATAGGTTATCGTGATGCTCTCACCGGCGGGAATGGTCCCAGTAGTGACTAGCGGTACAAAATCCAACTCCCCCACTTTCCCGGTCTGGGCATTGACAGTGGTCGGGATATTCGCATACGTGGTGGTCATGCTTGTCTGGGCAAAAGAGGCAGCCGAAACGAGCAGGATCAGCCCGAATGCCAAAGACAGAATTTTCACTGATTTCATCTAAGTCAATCTCCTATAGGATTTGATTGTTTGGTTCTGCATTGTGAAAATTGTGTTGATCGGTTGTTTAGCGCTAACAAATTAACGAAAATTCCAAATTCTTCCAATCTGATTGCCAGCCGGACTCTCCTGCCGGTAATTCCCACGGAAGAATGTCCAAGTTGCGAACTTAGACTAACATACGCTAAGCAAATGTAATGATCCATTATATGCTGCAAAGTCACAAAAATTTCAATAAATTTCTATTTTTTATTTCTGCCAAAAACCGTGATAGGCGCCTTTCAGGGTCTGACGCCGTTTTGTTGGAGCTCTTGATCCACAACCGGCTTCAACGTCGGGTTTATGAGCACCGCATGGCGGTATGCTTCAATGGATTGGGCGGCTAATCCCTTGGCCGCATATCCGCGGGCCAGGTTCAGGTAGGCATCCGCATATTGCGGAAAGATCTCAATAGCTTTGCGGGCGTGCTCGATGGCGGCATCCACTTCCTCCTTATCGTGCAGGAGGATGAAAGCAAGGTTGTTGTGAACCAGCTCGTTCTTGGAATCAATCGCAAGGGATGCTTCACAAGCCCTCCGCGCATCCGCATAGTTTCCCATCATGATATAAACACCGGCGAGGTTCTGCAGCAGTTCGGGAGAACTCGGATCTATTTCGTAACCTTTTTTGAGAAATTTCAACGCTTCCTGAAATTTTCTTTCCTGAACGTAAATAGAAGAAAGCCGCACATAATTTGCGACCAAAAGTCCCGGGGTCCTGATATAAGCCTTCTTCCAGTTTTCCTCGGACCGTCCGGCCCAGAATTCCGCGTCCTTCATCAGGCCTGCCCGGTAGTAAGTATCCGACAGGTTACTTGCTATCAGGGCGGAATCCGGGGAGCGCTTCATTGTTTCCGTGTAAAGAGTTCTGTTGTCGCGCCACATGAAAGCGGTGTTGTAAAGCACGAATGCGTAGATTCCACACACTCCGCCGGCCAAACCGATACTGACTCTTTTCCCGGGGATCCTGAATTGCAACTGCTTTATCGCGGCGGCCTTCTGCGCGAGAAGTGGAATCAAAAGACATGAACCGAGAGAGGGGATGTACAGATACCGGTCCGCGAAGACATTTTCACCAATTCCTGTGATGTTCAGGACCGGGAGCAGCGATAGGGGGATGAACCCTGCGAGAAACAGTATTTTTTTGTCACTTTGAAAAATCAAGGCCATTAATGCAAAAGCCAGGATCACCAGTATGCTCAGGAAAAAGCGGGGATCACCCGCAGAGACGGTGGGGTGAAATACGTGAAACGCGTTGATGTTGAAGGGCACGAATGCCTTTGCAATGTATTCACCCAGGAGAACGATGGAACTCAAAACCCGGTCGATGAAGCCGATTTGGATCGAAGTCTGGCTGATCTGGAATTGCGACAGTGCGTGGGTACGAAAACCGGCATAGATTCCGAACGAAATCAGCAGCGCCGCATAGCGGTCCCAGCGCAACTTCCGTCCAACGCATAAATCCAGCCACACGACTGCAAAGGGGAGCATAAATGCCATCTCTTTCGAGAAGAGCGCTCCGAGGAACAGCAGCGCCCCCAACAGGGCAATTTTCCCGTTCTTGGATCGCTCCTGATCCAGCCAGACGTATAGCACCCCGAAGTAAAAGACGGCGCACAGGAGGTCGGTGACTCCGGCAATCCAGGACACCGATTCCGCGTGCACCGGATGCACTGCGAAGATGAGTGCCCCGACGGCGCTCGCCGCCTTTTCCCGGGTCAGGCGATAGCCGAACAAAGCGACCAATAGCGTGCTGAAGCAGTGCAACAAAACGTTGATCAGATGAAAGCCGTACGGTTTCAGTCCTGAAATCGCGTAGCCTGTGGCGTGCGCCAGCATATGCAGCGGGCGATAGTAGTTTCCGGGCTGGTTATTGCGGAAGCGCCATACGTCCGCAAAGAAGAATTTCCCAACCTGCGACCAGTCGCGTATCCAGGGGTTTCGCAACACCTGCATATCGTCGTCGTAGACAAAGTCGTAGGAGATGGTCCGCGCAAAAGCGAGGAATGCGACAACACACAATATGGCGAGCAGCCACCATGGAAAAGAATCTGTCCGGATTTCCGGGCTTGCGGTTCTGTCGAGAGCTTTTTGAATCGTCTTCTGCTTTTTCCTCGCGCTTGCCTTCCCCAATGCTACATCCCCCTTCAAAGGAGGACATTCTATAATCATTGTCTTGCCTTACGAAGAGAAATTGAAACCTCGAAGACGCGAAGACGCGAAAAGTATGATGGATGAATATATTGTGGATAAGGCTTTGGCCGGCGAGCGCATTTGGCCGCAGAAGGCGCTCGAGTTGTACAACGGTGCCGATTTTCTGAAGGTGATTGCCGCCGCGCGCGAATCTGTGAAATCTGCTCCACGAATTCCACAAAATATTCGTGGAATTCGTGGCGGCAAAATATTTACTGCAGGATTTGCGGAGTTATCACACTCGACGATCGCACGTCATTGGTCCCGAAAAGCGCGAAACTCACCAGAGGAGCGTCGCCTCTGATCCGGAAATATCCGTTCACTTGCCCAGCCGGTGCAGGAACCAGTTGGCTGACCAGCTTGGCAATTCTTGCATGAGGCGCAAGCGTCGACAAATAAGAGCCAACCAAGCCGCCATCTTTATTGTAGACGTCAATAGTATAGCCTTTTGCCGTTTCATTCGTGTTCTGGATGGCCACCCCGGTATAGTACCCTGCGCCCTGCGCTACGTGAGAGTACACGCAGTCACGAGTGGGAGACATTATGAGGGGAACTGCGGCCGATGCGGACCCGTCAGCGCCGGCGAACCGAACTGATCCCATCAAGCCGGGGCTCATAATAAAAGGCCCATAACGACCCGGTTTCACGTCGATCTTTATCGATCCCGTCATCAAACCGGAACCCAGGTTGGGAAATAGACTGGCGACAGTGCGGGTAATCTGCTGTCCGGAGTCAAGCGGAACTGTTACTGGATTCCCGGCACCGGCAATTGGCATGCCGTTGTCGTCAAGAAGAGAAAAGGTAATCTCAGTGCCATCGCTGGAACTGGTGTTTACGAAGGTCAGCTCGGTGGATAATTGTCCTCCCGAGGCGAAATGAGGAACATAGAAGAAAGTTGTCGAGAGTGGCAGTTGTGCTGATCCTTGTAAATCCGCGGTTTAGAATATCCTTAATTCTGCTTTTCCTTCTTCTCCGGATTTTCTGATTTGGCCGGCTGAGATTTCTTTGCCGCTTTTTGTTCCTGCTTGTTCCTGTCCTCCTGGGCATTTTCCGTGTCCTGCCTTATTTCTTTTTCCTTCTGGTCCGCCCACTTCCGGGCGTTATGCAGCGTGTCCCTAAGCTCTTGAGTCATTTGCTGCATATATTCCGGCGTGCGGATCACGTGAGGAGTAATCATGATGATCAGCTCATTCCGATGCGAGTTCTTCGTCGTCTGCCCGAACAAACTGCCCAGTAAGGGAATTTGAGATAGAAAGGGGACGCCGCTGCGCGAGAAGTTTTCGCCATCTCGAATCAGCCCGGCAATCGCAACAGTCTCGCCATCCTTCACAGTCAAAGTCGTTGACACGCTTGTGACGGTAAATGTCGGAGCGGTCTGTGACCCGATCGTAACGTCTGCTCCCGGGGAGCTGACCTCATCCACCAAATCCAGCGTTACGGATCCCGATGCCGAGATGCGCGGAATAACCTGAAGGCTAATACCGGTATCCCGATACTCCACGCTCGTCGTGGTTCCTCCGACGGAAGGTGTGAAACTTGTGCCGGGGTATGGAATTTGGGAACCGACCATAATCTGGGCCATCTGCCCGTCGAGCGCGAGAACTGACGGAGCCTCCAGAATCCTCACTTTTGTCTTCGTGCTCAAGGCATTCAGCGTCGCCAGAAACTCCCGCGCATCGCCGATAGGCAAGTAAGTCTGCGCAGCAAGGGTGCCGGAACTAATGGATCCGGTTGTAAGGGTGCTGGTGGCAGTCCCTTTCGCCTGCAGGACGGAATTAAGTCCATAGCTGCTATCGTTTTCGAGATCAACTTCGAAGACTTTTGCATCGATCAGCGCCTGCCGGGGAAGCACGTCCATTTTCTTAATGGTATCCAACAGGTAGGCATAATCAACGGACGTGGCTTGAACGATCAGTGAGTTATTTATGTCATCCACAACGAGACGCACCGTGTCCTGCAATCCCGTAAACTGGCCCCCGCGCAATACCTGCGATGTCACTGTCCGGTTGGGGTTGAGCTGAGGGCCCAATTGACGTCCTGTGCCAAAGGCGCTCCCTCCGCCGTATCCGCTGGAACCCCCACTATTGAATCCGCCGAACTGGCTGCTCTGATTCGAGGACTGGGAGGTGAAGGGAGTAGAGCCTGTCCCGCTTGTGCCCAGGTTTGTTCCCGAGCCGAAAGTCCCTTGGGTTCCCTGGGTCCGGGCATTGCCGGATGCACCTCCTCCAGCAGGTCCACCGGAAGTTCCTTCACCGCCATACAGGGCGGAGAGCATCGATGCGATATTGGATGCTGTTGAATTCTCAACCACGTATACATAGGTCTGGATGTTCTTGGCCGTGGCGGAATCAAGTCGCTTGATCCAAACTTTGACTTCCTCCAGAGCCCGTTTGGAACTGGCCAGCACAAAAAGCGCGTTGAGGCGATCCAAAGAGACAAAAGAGACTCCGGTTGCGGAGTCCTTAGAGCCTGTTCCAAAAATTTTCTTCAGGTCCTCGGCTACATCGGCGGAAGCATTGTTGTTGATCTTCACGAGCTCGACCAGATCGGGATCCAGGTAATTGTTGTCGAGCATGTGAACAATCTGCAGGATCCTATCGATACTATCCGCGTAATCGGTCAGGATCAGCATGTTGAGCCGTTCGTAAGGCATGATGACTCCGCCTTCAGTCATGAAAAGTTTCACCGTCTCAATCAGGTCTTTGACCGGAACAAAATCAACACGGATCACATGCGTGGCCAGCCGGTTTTCTTTGGAGACTTCAGTTTGCTTGACGGCGGGAGTTGTTATGATTGGATTGGTTTTGGCGGCATTTTGTGCTGCCATGGATCTGAAAGCCGCGAGCGGGCCGGCTGGGTTGTTGATATCTGCAGGCCGATTCCCGGTTTCGGGTACCGGAAGGGGAGCCTTTTCCATCTCTGGCTTGACGGCGGGAGTCGATGGCAAATACTCAATAAATTCCACTCCCCGTTTCAAGGCAGATGAGATCGGAACCACCTGATATGTGCCGTTCTGCCGAATGAGGGCAGCATTGTTGTTTTTAAGAATCAGGTTGAATAGGGGCATGATGTCATCTTTGGAAATGGGACCGGAGCTGAGATTCACGGTTCCTTTTACATCAGGATCGATTATGAGGGGCACCAGGTTGAGCGTGCTTGAAATCTGATTGATAAAGTCATACAGATCCGCATTTTCCATATTCAGCAACACTTTTCCGCTTTCACGCGGCGCCGCGCCGGCCGCTGGCGCGGCGGCGGGAACCGGTGTGGGGGGGGGAGTCGGCGCCGGAGGGGTCGGCGCCGGCTGCTGTTGCGGCTGCGGCGGTTGCGCAGAAGGCACCGGGACCGGTTTGGCGGCCTGCTGGCTTTCTTGCAGCCTTTTTGCCAGCTCGTCCAGAGCCCGCCTCTTTTCCTCATCAGAAGTGGGAACTCGTCTCTGGTCTTGGAATGTAGCTGCCCATCAGCAATGCAGCCAGAATTACGATAATGGCGCTCCGGAATTTTTTAGTGATCATGACCATGTGGCTTCCTCTCTCCGAGAGTCCCTGCTAATGTCTAAATACCAATACACTGCGAGACTGCTACAAAAACAACTACATTTTTCATCGCCCAAGTACGCGAGCCCAGGCGACAGATTGCGGATTGCGGATTGGAAAGAAGTCCTTAAATCCAAAATCCACTATGGGGCCGGCCGAATATCGCCGAAAGGCGTATGTATAATTTGCACCCCCGGCGTAGTCGAAGACCCCGGTTGCACTGTCGGCGTCGGCGCCGCCGGCGTTGGCGGGGCGGCATTTGTCCGCGCCGGCGCAGAGGCCGCGGGCGCAATTCCGATTGGCGCGACCGAGGTTTTTGGCGGCGCTGCGGCAGCAGGACCTCCCGAAACACTGATTGGCGTGCCACCGGTGATTCCGCCGCCGCCAATCGGAACAACCCGGGTGGACAGGATAGGTGTCTTCCCTTGCTGTGTACGCTTTGATCCCTCATGCAGCGGGATAATCTCTTTTCGCGTACCGCTCTCGAGGACCATACGCTCCGGGGTAATTTCGGTGATCGTATAACCCTGGTACACATCCCCGATTCTCTTAATCTGTGCCCGACGATCCCGTCCTTGAGGGGCGGTCGGGTTAATAATGATCGAAACTCTCGGCTGCGGGTCGATAGTCACACCAACAAGAATGGGCTTTTGTGCGAGCGGCGGCGGCTCCGGCGGCGCCAGTGTTTCCGTTTTATCCTCTTTGCTTCGAGTATCGGAAAAAATATTTTTGTCCGGAATGACCGCGAATTCCGCCGGATTGTAGTTCTTCACTGAAACCACCTTGGGAACCGGCTTGTCCTGGAGAACCTTCTGTTTCATATCCCGGGCAGGCTGTATTTTGGCCAGGTCGTTTTCAGCGTTGAACTGAAGAATCGATACGCGAAGCTCCCATCCGAGCAAAGCTGCAACCGCAAGCAGCAGCAAATCAATTGCAATCCATTTTTTCGTCATCCTGACCTTCTTGTCCCCATAACCACAGATTCCACAGATTGAATCTGTTAAATCTGTGGTTTCGTCTTGTCTTCCGGCACGCTGATGAATCCCGATATCGTCATGCTGGGTCTAATTTCGTATTTCTTGGCGAGTTTGAAAGCTGTGATCTGAACTTCATCAATCTTCAGCAGCTTTTCATAATTTTCAATCGCAGCCATAAGCTGCACTAGTTGCTCCGGGGCGCAATTGGTCTCGATTCGAATCGAGACTTTGGCAATTGTGTCCTGGACTTTCTTGTCCGGCAGAATAGTTCGCTGGGTGATCTCCACTCCATTCTGATCCGCAAAGGCCTTCACCACTTTTTGCAGTTCAGTGCCCGCCAGACTCGGACTGTCCCCCGGCAGGAATCGGTTTGAATCCAGATCCAGCTGTTTTCGATATTGTTCCAGGCGGGCTCTGTATAAATCTTCGCGACTAAGAATTTCACGCTGGCTCAGGAGCATCCTCTTCTTAATTTCGACATTCCTGGACAGGTTCTGGCTATCCGGCAACAGCATCGTTCCTGCATAGAAGATCCCCACGGCTGCAGCGGTCACAATGCCTGCAATGATCAAACGCTTTTCTCTTAAGTTCACCTTCACGGTCATTTCTCCAATTTTGCTTTGAAACCGAATCGTTCCTTGCCGGTCGCCTGGTCCTTGTAAATATTTCCCTCTTGCCCGCCATTTTTCAGAAATGGTGATTTTTGGAGGTTCGGAATCAGCTCGGAAGCGGAACCGCTCAACCCAGATATCTGGATAGTGCCTTCCTGGTATCTGTACGAATTGAGGAAGGTGTCGGGCGGAAGAATCGTGCTCAGTTCTCGAAGGACTTCGAGGTTCACATCCCTGTTGCTCAGGAGTTCTTCAACCGATTTCACCCTTTTCTCCAGCGCTTCCGATTGGCTCCGGTAGGATTGAACTCTTGCGACCGGAACTTTGAGCGAAAGTATTTCCTGATCGAGTTCGCGAATCAGTATTCGCTGCTGTGCCATCCGGTGAAGTCCAAGCGCACACAATAACACGATGAGGGCCACTCCGAAAACGGCGGCAGGCACATATGCCCAACGGCTCTGGTGGATTCTCCGTTCCCGTGGGAGCAAATTCACCTTGATGGAAGGATTTCGAACCATCCCCGTATAAGCCAGGCCAAGCACGGATGCCGCTTCCTGCGCATGAGATTGATTTTCGCCGGGGATGTCCAGCCCGATGCAGTTTTGAATCAGCTCGCAATCGGGAATTTCACCCTTTATTTCCACGTAGGAGGATTTCGAAGATTCGCCGGCCAATGCCAGCTTTTCCACTGCACCCTCAGGGCCAAGCCGTATTTTGGACGCTGCTTCGGCAGCCTCCCTCAGGATCAAATCCTTCCAGCTTGTCCCATCCTCTTTCGGCACTTCGCGGGAAAACAGCATTGATCCTTCATGCAACGCAATGACCTCAAGTGAGGATGTGCCCAGATTGCCCAAAACAAAGGTCTTTCCCTGCAGATCCTTGCGATTCTGCAGGAAAATATTGGAAAGCCCGATCGAGCCGGCCATCACCGAAACCGGCCGAATCCCGAGTGCGAGCAGATGCTGAAGGAGATCGTCCAGCATCGCCTTCCTTACCATCACCAGCATCACGGACAACCGCTTCCCTGCGCCATTCCTGCGGAGCAGAGAGTAATCGTGATAAAACCTGTCTTCCTCGGTCGGTTCGAAAGATTGAACCTGGTATTGAACGACCTGCTTCAAATTGTCGGCCACTTCGGAAGGGAGGTCGAGATAACGCATCACAATGTCTTTGCGCGGAATCCCCAGGACAATCCTTTCTTTACTCAGGCGATGCGATCTGAAAAAGAGGTTGATCTCCCGCCGCACATCTTCTTTGTTGCGGGTCCGATAGCCCTGGATTCGCGCAAAGTGAGTGAACACTCTGGCCGAGAAATTGCCCTGAAGCGAGGCGATCAGCATGTCTTCCCCGCGCAACTCGATTCCGACACTGGTCTTTAAATAAATCATTGCATCACACTTCCATAGTCCGGAACGTTCTCGTTCCAATACAGGGTTCGATATTGTTTGCTGGACATAGGTCTGACGAGACTGATGACAGTGCGAATAACTCGAACCGTTTTTGAGTTGATTGCGTGTGCCGTAGCGGTGAGTGTGTACGTGCCCGTCTGGTCGAAACTCAGAGCGGTTAATACCTTGGGATCAATACTCACACCCAGTGCGCTTGAAATATCGGTTATCGTCTTAAACGGCTTGACGTGGCGCCGGTCATAAATCAATTTGGCTGCTCCCGCGGTCATTCCTGGGATCGATAGAAGCACCGGCAGCGGGGCAAAATTGACATTGACTTGGTTCCTGCCCGTGTTCGAGTAGACCGTTAGATACCGGGATAGTCCATATTTGTATACCACGGAGCCGTTGGAGTCGCGCTCCGGGCGTCCGTAAAAATATAAGGGCGTAACACCTCTGACGAGAAGAAGCTCCTCAACCGTGTCAATTCTGCCGTTCTTGGCTTTATAGGGAGGATTCAGCGATTGATAGTAATCGTTTTCCGCTCCGTTCAAATGCGGCTCATTATCCGGATCGCGCCAGTCGATGATCGAATCGGTGATGATGTCCGCATCCGGCTTATTGATTCCGGCCGCTCCGGTCAGTGCCCGAAGCTGTTCTTCTGAAACCGAATTCACGTTTATTTTCCCCGATTCATCCTGAATGTCCACCTTATACTCGCCGCCGCCCAGACTGCCCGTCAC
>JBEKKY010000159.1:0-7922 GCA_050010475.1 Acidobacteriota bacterium
TGGGTGCCGTTAGGGGCGATCTGCGTATGGATCCGCCCGAAACTTGTCAACGCCAGGAAAGACCGGATTTGTGGATAAAATGTAGCCTCGTCAGGTCATGAAAAAAGCGAATAGGCTGGGGTGCCTGATCCAATCTCTTTGCTGCGTCGCTCACTCAATTTCCGGGCAAGTGGACGCATAACGCGCTATGCGGAAATGTGAGATTGCTCCCCTGACTCCCGAGAAGTCCCGATCTGGGAAATTGCGCCAAATTGTTTAATTGCATACTCCTGGATTCCAATTGCCTCGACAAACAAATGATCGAGCGAGACTCCTGTCTCAGGGTTCTATTTCCCATCGGTAGCTGACGTTGCCGTGTCTTCTCGGGCCCATTCGGCAAGTTTATCGAGCAGCGCTTGTCGCTGGTCCCGGAGGGCCGGGATAGCCCTGGTATCCGACGCAAGAATGGGATCCAATGGAACCGGACCGAAGGTCTTGCCGCTGATTTTTTCGATGGCGGAGACGGCACGGCCAAGCGCTGGGCCTGCTAGGCTATGCATGGCAGGAATGGCTTTCTTCAACTCCTCCTTACCCGAGAAGTCATAGAACTCGGCCAAGGCACAAGCAGCCTCGAAACGTACCTGCGACGATTCGTCATTCTTGAGACGGCCCTGGAGCATGTCGACGGCAGATACGGCGAGCGGATCGGTTTTCCGCGCCCCGGGCGCCACTTTCCCCGCGAGGTAGAGCATGACCATGCAGATGCGGCTGCGCGAACCCTCGATTTTTTCCAACGGAGCTTGCCTGATAAGTGCGGAGAACACTTGGTCACTGTCACTATCGCTCACATGCCTGATGATGCCTACAGTGAGACCCTCGATGGCGGCAGTGCGGAATTCGTCGTCGGAATCGGGAAGCAAGGCGAGGAGAGCCTTTGTGCTGGCAGGAGTTTTGATGGTGGCCAGCGCCGTAGCTAGCTGGTGTTTCTGGAATTGAAAGACCGCGCCAGGGCGGGCCTTGAGGATGGCGGCGATGGCGGGATCGCCCACTGCGTCAATATCGCGATAGAGCTGAGCCCGATGGCCCATATCGGGTAGTTCTGTAAGAAGTTTGCTTACGAGTAATGCAACGGCATCCCCGCGGGCGGCGATCTCGCGCAAGATGGCAGCGCGCCTATCCATGTAGCGTCTCAAATCCAGCGCATTAACCTGACCATCTGTCGGCATGGCCAAAAGCTCGGAAACAAGGTCGGCGGAAGATCGGTCGCCGGCGGGCCGACTGGGGGTCGGAACTTCCTGTGCAGCCGACGTCAGACAGGTGGCGACAGCGATGATACATAACGCCGCAGCCATAACCAACAAGGAGTAGAGTTTCATCACTGATCCTCCTTCAGCTATTTCAGGATAGAAAGGATGTTGCTTATAGCGCAGGAGTTATTGTAACACTGAATCGTATTGTTCCCGCGAAGTCGCAATCTGGAAAACCAGCCCCGAGCATCCAAAAACAGATCCGGAAAGCGTTTCTCTTAAAATCTCCACGGCGCCGCTAGCCGTCTATTCTATAATGCTTACTCATGATAAAAGAGGTATGGATTCACTCGGGTAAAGTTGATGAGAATTAAACCGGATGAAATTGTGGCGGGTTTCCCCGCTCGAGAAATCAGGGAGCTTCTGCGCCAGAGCGCTGATTCCCTCTCAGCCCGGCACGCGACGAGGATTCTAAAGATCAAGAAAGAACAAGCGGTCCGGTTGTTCGAGCGTTTGGAAAAGGGAGGCTTTCTTAAGCGACATCCTGCTTTGCCGAACTCCGAGCAATGTTGGAGCCGGACGGTCAAAGGGGGAGCACTTGCAAACGCACTATTTTCAAAGCCAGTGTCCCGGCAATCAGCCGAGAAAACCTTGAACGAGTTTCTGGATCGTGTTCAACAAGTCAACGGTAATAGCAGGTTTCTTTATCGTGTCGGGAAGGCGGTCGTTTTCGGCAGTTTTCTGAGCGACGCGCCATCCGTCGGAGACCTGGACGTTGCCGTTGATTTGTTTCCGAAGGAGAAGGACAGCCGCAAACACTCAGAATTTATCCGGGACCGGGCAAACGAGGCAGCCAGCCGTGGAAGGAGTTTTCGCAACTTTGTCGAGGGGCTCCGATTTGCGGAGCAAGAAGTAATGATGTTCCTCAAAGCTCGTTCTCGGATACTTCAATTGACTCGCTGCGATGACGGCGTCTTGAATATCACGGAGAGTCGGGTCATCTATGAGAGCCCTGAGCAAAATCTCGTCGTACCGATGAATCCTGTTCCTAAACAGCGAGTGCCCCGGTCGAGAAAGATCGACGGTTGCCCGTTCTGAACGTTCCAGGTTCGAAAACGTGGTGCTGTCCGTTTATCGAACGACTTGATACGATCAATTACCATTTCGGCTCAATTTCTCATAACGGGACTTAAGGCCCGCAACAGCTGGTTGAGGCGCGTTTCACTGGCGTGTGGCTTCAATCCGACCTTTTCCACATGGCCAAGTGTCTGGCGTGGGAAGATTGAATTGGTGTCTGTCCTCGATTTTCCCGAAGATCTATTGCCGGATCTCGATCGTGAGATGGCTCCCGACGACGGAGATCCAGTCATTAAAATTAATTCTCGACACGGACCTGGTGTGGCGGAAGTAGCACTTGAGCGTTCCCAACTCAGTGCCGGAATGGTCCTTCATGTCAAAAACGAGATACGCGGGGTACTCGACCGTCTTGTCGACAGCATCCAGATAATACAAAACATCCGTGTCATCCTTGCTCACAAGAAGACGCTCTGCCAGATTGGCATCCCCCGGACGCCACGAGCAATAGTCCGCCCCTTCCCGCAGCCCGACGGACGACATTTTCTGATCTGACAGGATCTCGTGAGCACCGATCTTGCCCATCCATGTTTGAGGATTGAAACTGATCCTAAACTCATCTTTCCTCACATCGACGATCCTTGACCGGGCATCCGGTATCAGCCAGCCTCCTGCGGGCTTTTCCGTCTCGCCATCTGCCGAAGGACTGCGCGCAGGAGCGGTGACAGATGGTGCGGTTCCCGGGAAATTGTCGGTCGGAGGCGGCCCCGCATCCCCGAATGACAGACTCACGCTCGTTTGAGCTTCCATTCCGTCCGACAGAATGAAATAGGCGGATGCGCCGAAGCCGAGTTCCTGATCCCTCAGGACGGCATGGCGAGCCACCATCGCTGTCCGGCAAATCAGGAACTGGTAGGTCACGTCGTTCGATCTTACGGCCTTACATTCCGAACGATTCGCCACTTCCGGCGCATATCTGTCCTCCCGAGTTGGTGCTATGAGGCTGTAAATGCTTCCGGAGTTCCGTCGACCCGTCAGGTACAAGTAGGGAAGTTCGAAATCGTATGTTTGATTACTCGAGTCAAAGACGACACTTACCGGGGCATTGATATTGACGTCTACCTGACTCAGGGGGATTTGCCCATCGTGGTAGGCATCCATGCTCGATCCTACGGGAAACTGAGTCGTCACCTGTATCGATCCTCTATCGCCTTTGCAGGAGCCCTTGAAGATATACACGGACAGATCTGCTTTCGTTTCTTCGAGGCTGGTGCGGCACCACTCGCCCAGGGTGCGATCTTCGTTGAAGAAAGCAACCGTTCTCCACTGTCCATTGCTGGCCACGAGATCGGGGCAACGGATCGGTTTAGCCATTTGAAATACGCGCCGAAGATCCTCCTCGCGGAATATGCCGAAGATCTTGTGCAGCTGCTCGAAGAATTTCGAGCTAAAGGCGCTTTCATCCGGCGGCGGCAACTGACGCTGGCGCTGCGCAAATAGGTCCGCGGGCAAGAGCAGGGGACAAATTAAGAAGAGAGGACGAAGGAGCTGAACCTGGCTTCCGGACATGACAAGGATGAGAAAAGCGATCGCGGTCGTTTTCCTAATGGCGGCCCTCCACTACTCTTCCGGTTCAACCAGATCCTTTGGCGAGATCGATCGAAAGGGCCATGTTATCACCCTTTGACGAGTGCGGAAAGGACCGTTCCGCCCGAGGACTCCGTTCGCGGGGCGTCATGCTCCGAGTAGGAGCTTACGACTTACCGGAGATATAAAAAAACAACTAATTCCTCGGAAACGGCATTCCAGGAAGTAATCCTCAGTGGACGTGTCGCGCGCATCCCAGAGACCGTCGCCGAAACACATGTATGAAGCCGCACAGATCTGAATCCCATCCGGCAAGCAAAGGCGTGAACGGAACTTCCACAACGTAATGTGGGCCCGACGATGGCCCCTGACTCATACGGCATATTCGTCACCGGGCGTACTCCGCAAGCGAAAGCGAAAGGAAAACGGTAACTATTTCTCGCATCCGGAAGCGAATTAGGGAAAGCGGGATCTTCGAATGGGCCAAGTAAGTGCAATCCCCTGTGCCTATGCTCGGACATCCCATGTGACAAGAGTGCACTGGTCTGGGAAATCCATCAGTTAGTCGGCACGACATTCAAAGACAGCATAAGACACGGTTTTGCTTTTTCATGACGGAAGAACAGCAGGACGAAGCATAATAGAACTTCACAGTTCCGGTCGGTAGGAATGCAAACGCACGGCAGATAAGGAGCAAAGACCATGAGTATCGAAAAGAGTGATCGGAATGGAATGCCTCGAAGATATTTCGTCAGCGGCGTAGCCGTCGGCGGGCTGGTGGCGGCAATAGGGGGACTCATCTCAACAGCATCGCCGGCGTTGGCTCAGGGACGGACTCGCAGTGTTCCGATCAAGTGGAATAAAGAAGCCGATGTGATTGTGATTGGATCCGGAGCCGCCGGGATGCCAGCCGCGGTTGAGGCCGTCGAAGCCGGTTCGAGCGTAATCCTGGTGGAGAAGAACACGGTCGTGGGCGGGTGTGCGCTCATCAGCCAGGGCTTTCTTGGAATAGGAGGTGGCAGCCAGGCGCAAAAGGCCGCCAATATAATCGATTCCGCCGACATCGATTATGCGTTCTATACGGATTTTAAGCTACGGGAAAACCGGAGACACGTTCCGGAGGTCCTGCGAGCGTTTTGCGACCGAAGTGGGGATACCATCGACTGGCTGGTGCAGCACGGCGTGAAGATCTTTAATCCTGCCATAAGAAGTCATTCTATCGAATGGAACGTGCTGGGACCAGGTTGGCTGTATGGGTCTTCGCCAACCCCAAAATCATCCGGTGCAGGAATGATCAAGCCCATGGAAGCCGCGGCCAAGGCAAAAGGGGTTGATATCCAGCTTAAGACTGAGATGACGAAACTCATTCGGGAAAGCGGTACCTCAGGCAGAGTGACGGGCATTGTGGTAAAAGGTCGCGGTAGGGATGCGGATCGCTCTGCACCCCCCGCACAGATCCGTACGGGCGCTGCTAACGCATACGGCTCCTACCTTGGATGTCTGGCGTCAAACCTCACTTGCGGAAAAGGGTGAAGAATGCAGGGACGGGGCAACCAGCGATCAAAGAACCGACCCAGACGGTCCCAGTTGGGAGGTCGTTTCTGACTGCGCCGGCGAATCACATGCCGCCACAGCCCAAGGAGTTTCTCCCGAAACAAGCCCAGACTGGCTATATTGTCCGGCACGGCGTAATACTGGTAGTAACCTCGGACGACCATGTGGAGCCATTTCCCGGTCTCCGCTAATGGCTCGTGCATCCGCCGTCGTAGCTCGGCTTTCAACGCCTGCAGCTTCGCCCGCATCCGCTTCTTCACCGTTTTGCGTCGCACCACGAAATAGCCCGTCTTTCCGTTCTTCCCGCACATGTGCGTGAATCCCAGAAAATCGAACGTCTCCGGTTTGCCTTCGCCGCGGCGTTCCCGATTGGGCGCTGCATACCGCCCAAATTCGATCAGCCGCGTCTTCTCTGGATGTAGTTCCAAGCCAAATTGCGCCAGCCGTTCCCGCACCTCTCGCAGAAACCGCTCGGCTTCCTCCTTGCGCTCGAATCCCAGCACCACGTCGTCCGCGTATCGCACCACGATCACATCGCCGTGCGCCACCTTCCGCCGCCATGCATCCACCCAGAGATCGAGAGCGTAATGCAAATAGATATTTGCCAGCAGCGGCGATATCACCGCTCCTTGAGGTGTACCTATCTTGCTCTCCGACCATTCCCCTTCCTCGGATACTCCTGCCTTCATCCACTTCCGCATCAGGCGCAGCACCCTCGGATCCCCTACTCGATGCTCTACAAATTTGACCGTCCACTCGTGCGACATGTTGTCGAAAAATCCACGAATGTCCAAGTCCAGCACCCAGTTCACTCGCTTCCGCGTGATCCCCACCGTCAGCGCGTCCAGCGCTTGATGCGGACTGCGCCCCGGCCGAAACCCGTAGGAGAATCCTAAAAAGTCGTTCTCGTAAATCTCATTGAGAATCGTGACTACGGCTTGTTGGACTATCTTGCCTTCCAACGCCGCTATCCCCAACGGACGCTGCCGCCCGTCGGCCTTCGGTATATACACTCTCCTTGAGGGCTGCGCCCGATAGGCTCCACGGTGCACTCGGCCGTGCAGGTCGGCTAGCCTCCCTTCCAGCCCAGCCTCATACTCCTTCCATCTCACCCCGTCCACTCCTGCCGCCGCCTCCCGCTTCAGTGCGTAGAAGCTGCCCCGCAAAAGCTCCGGCGTCAGATGATGGAGCAAAGCTGTGAACCGTTCTCCCTTCTTCGCTCGCGCCGCTTGTCGCACACCCGCCAGCCCTTGGGACACGCCTTTCTTCCCTCCCTGTGTCGGGTTCGTGTGGGCCTGACTGGTGTTCTCCTTGGTCCGCGCCCTTCCCTCCCCAGCCTCCGCAGTCAAGCCCTCTTTCCTCGGCTCTCCTTTGTTCGGCTCGTTCATCGGTACTACGGCGCAGTCCGACTCCTCCGTTCCGTTCGCGCCAGTCTTACGGCAATTTGCCTTCTCTGGCCGGTCTGCTCCGCTTCCGCAGCCAGACAGTTCGGAGGTCTCCCGGTTCTCGTACATGAAGTTTCCTAGCGTGCCAGGGGTCTACGACTACGCAGGGCTCTTGGCATCCTCGCGCTTGCGCATGCCTCGATGTTGCCTTCCCCTTCACCCAACAGGGTCGGCGCCCCGGATTGTGTTTTCGCAGCTCGATACCCTGCCCACCAGTGCCTCTGTTTACGCTTCACGCCTTGCCTCGCGGCAGTGTGTGCAAAACTCGAGGTCAGGATGGTTCGCTACTCCTTTCCTGTAAGACTCTTTCATTCTCTACTTCATGCCGGTTTATCCCGGCGCTCTGGCTGTCCACACTTTCACACTTTTATTTTTTCAGTAAATCCGCAATCTATTATGTCCGGTTGACAAGAAGGCTAAAGAGTAACAACACCCAGCCGCTTAAGTTCAAAGAAACACTTTGCACACGCCGCAACATCCACTCCCGCGTCATGGGCTTCCTCATATCCACTATTGAACAGCTTTGTATGCAATTGTGACAGCGTAGGCCATTTGTAGCCGTACGGGCCCTGAATTCGGCAAAGCTCTGTCGTTTCCACCATAGTGCAAATACGCTTCTTTTTTTCGAACGGCGGTTTGAGCTTCAGTCGGACATATTCGGCAGAGATAACGCTTTCGTCGAATCTCACGTTGTGCGCCACGATTATGTTGGACTTCTCGACGATTGCACTGAGTTCATTCAGCACAGTTATAAGCGGTTTTCCCTCGGTCAGCGCTCGCTCGGTTGTAATCCCGTGGATGCGTTGTACATCTTTAGGGATTCTAAAACCATCCGGCCGAACGAGGTACGTCGTCGATTCTACATGCCGGCCTGTATTGTCGTAGAGCGCCCAGGCAACCTGGATGACGCGCGGCCAATTGCCGAGATCCGATATCGGGGCTTTCCAGTTTCTGGGAAGCCCGGTTGTCTCACTGTCGATAATTAAATACATTTATTTTTCACGGGGTTTAGCTTCCCGCTTGCGGAGCAGTTTTC
>JBEKKY010000160.1:0-8243 GCA_050010475.1 Acidobacteriota bacterium
CGACGCAGGCGATGTCGGTGCACATCGTCGAGGAGCGCCAACGAAGCAGATGCCCCTTCCAAGCCGGAACCCAAAGGGCGCATGGGGGTTGGACGACGATCGCTGCGTTGCTCGTCGTCAACGATGCGCACCGACATCGCCTCCTCCTCGTGCCTTGCGCTCGCCATGCAAGCCCCATGCGCGCGACCCCTTCGAATTCTCGGACAGGCTCCTAGTATCGATGGGTGGTCGTCAGAATGCATAAACGGCGGCGGCAACTTTGGCGCCGCGCTCCATTGCTGTTTCGCTGATCTTGAGAATGATCTCAGAATAGGAGTATCCGGCGGCCCGAGCGGCCCGGGCGAATCCCGCATTCGGCGATATATCGCAATTCGGATTCACTTCGAGCACGTACAGACTTCCCCGGGAATCCGTGCGCATATCCACACGCGAATAATCGCGGCACCCGACGCACAAATGAGTCCGGATTGCGATGTCTTTGATTCTGTTCTCGAGCCGCTTCGGGACGTTCGCCGGACAAATCGGGACCGTGCAGCTGTAATACCGGCTCTCCTCGTCCCATTTCGCGCGATAGCTCACGATTCTCGGTTCGCCTTCGGGCAAGCCGACAAAACCGATTTCCTGAATCGCAAGCACCTCGGGATTCTGATCGCCGACTACGGAGACGTTGAATTCCCGTCCGTCAAGATACTCCTCAATGAGAGCTTCCTGCTCATAGATCTGATGAATATACAAAATCTGTTTTTCAAGCTGCTCCGGCGTGTGACACACAGAATTGCTGTTGATTCCCAGGCTGGCGTCCTCACGGGAGGGCTTGACGATCAAGGGGAACCGCATTCCCCTCGGAATCGTGAGCTTCTGACCGGGGTAACGCACATACCCTCGAGCGGTCGGAATGCCGGCAGATCGCAAAATCTGCTTGACGTGAAATTTGTTCAAAGCCAGCCCCAGAGCAAACGGATCCGAACCGGTGTATGGGACGCCCATCAATTCGAGGAGTCCCGCGATGCACATCTCCAGTTCGCATTTTCCGTTGATCTCCTCGCAAAGGTTGAACACGAATTTGGGAGAAATTTCGAGCAGCGTCTGGATGAGGTCCTTGGAGAAATAGTCGACCGAAAGCACGTAGGGATTGAATCCCCCTTTCCGAAGGCTTTCTTCAACCGCACCGACCTCTTCACGAATGATGTTCGAAGCGTAGATCTTTTCTTTGCTCCCCTCTTTCTCCGAAATAGCCGCCGCGTTGTACAGAACGACGCAATCGTATTGTTCCATCAGATCAACCTTTGGCGTTTGCACGCAATGTCCAGGACCGCATTGATCAACTGGCCGTAACTCATCCCTGCTGCGCGAGCCGCTTTCGGAAAACACGAGTTGTCCTCCGGCCGCGGAAGAATGCCCGGCAAAGGATTGAGTTCCAGAATGTGGGGATGACCGGCAGCATCCAAACGCACGTCGATGCGGCACCAATCACGGCACCTCAAAATGCTGTAAGCGCGCAGGCAAATGCTTTCAATTTCGGTCCGAAGTTCCGCGGCGAGCCGGGCCGGGCATTTAAAAATCTTCAGCGGATTTGCGCTTTGATCCCATATCCACTTGGCTTCGTAAGAATAGATGGGATTGACTCCCGCAGGAAGCGAATCAAACAGAATCTCGACGATCGGAAGAGCACGTGCGTCGCCGTTATTCCCGATGATTGCGACCGTGAATTCGCGCCCCGGCAAAAATTCTTCCACCAGCGCGGGCTCGTCGTAGTTGTTCAGCAGCCACAGAACGCGCTCGCGCATCTCCTGGCGGTTGCTCACGAGCGAGTCGTTCCGGATTCCGATGCTGGAACCCTCGTACAGCGGTTTTACCATCAAGGGATAATGAAGACTGTTGAACGAAAAATTGTCTTCGCGCACAACTCGAAAGCGCGAGGTTGGCAGCCCGTAATACGCCAGGATTTCTTTCGTTCTCGCTTTGTCAAGGCAGATAT
The DNA here is from genome assembly GCA_050010475.1 of Acidobacteriota bacterium. GTDB lineage: Bacteria > Acidobacteriota > UBA6911 > UBA6911 > UBA6911 > UBA6911. The sequence continues at coordinate 1,979 of JBEKKY010000160.1, forward strand.
TCAGGGTCAGGGGATCGCTGGCTGTGTAGGGAATTTTCAGATGTTCAAGAATTGAGGGAATGTATCCTTCACGGCAAGGGCCCGAACTCCCTTCGGCGATGTTAAAAACAATGTCCGGCCGCGTCCTTTGCAGCACTTCATATGCACCTTCGCCGGCATCGATCGGGATTACTTCGTGGCGCTCCGCCAGGGCGTTTTGAACGGCAGCAATCGTTTCCGGAGTGTCCCATTCCGCCTGATTGTCTGTGCGGTAACTACCGGGAGGCTCCTGCGTTTCTTCCCCTTCGCCCCGCTTCATATTGAATGTTAATCCAACTCGCATCCGCTGCTAACCTTTCGCAATTTGGTATAAGGGAATCGCAATTGCTTGTCAAGACTTATTTCGAAATATCACACAAGATGATGGGTCAAAACTTTCTTTTATCACAAAATCTTGTGTGTGAATCACCACAAGCCCTACCGAAAACGGCCAGCATGGCTATTACTCAAAAATAAATTTCCCCCGGACTCGAAATTGGAGATCCGAATCGGGACCCTGTATTTTCAGTCCTGTTTCACCCCCGGATTTTCGCGGCCGCCCCTGATGATCCGTGCCGATTCGGTCCGATCCCAAGTTCATATCAGTCCTTTAAAAATCCCGTTTTCGGGTATAATGTCTCTCCACTTTGCTTCGCAGGATAGGGGCTCATGCGCGTATCGCATTTCTCGAGTTCATGCTTGACACGAGCGATCCTCGGCTCCGTTTGGGGCATCCTGTGCGGGCTCATTTTCGCCGCGCCGCTTCTGGAATTGCATTCCTGGCGGACCTTCGCATCCGTTGTGTATCTGTTCTTTTCCTGCATCTGTCACCAGATTCCCGAACGTTCATTCATGATTTCCGGGCACACGCTCGCCGTCTGCCATCGGTGCTCTGGAATTTACATCGGCATGTTTCTCGGTTCCTTCTTAGGAAATAAAACAATTCGAAATTGCATAAAAGCTCGCCGCCTGTTGGTGCTGGGAGCGGTTGCCCCGATCTCGCTCGACGCGCTTGGCTCCATCTTCGGATTGTGGACCGGGATTGCCTTGATTCGCTTTTTTACTGGACTGCTGTTTGGAATTCTGATCTCCCCGCTATTGGTGTGCGCATTCACGGAGTTCCTGGATGAAGCACCGTGGCGGAAGCTCATAATGCAAATTCCGCAATTCAAAGGAGACCTCTTATGAATGAGGAACCGATGCTGAAGCCTGCATTGATTGGCGGTGTGCTTTTGGGGATTCTATCTGCATTGCCGGTCGTCGGAGCTTTTAACTGCATCTGCTGTGCATGGGTCATCGGGGGAGGAGTGCTGGCGGCCTACCTGTATGTAAAGGACTCTTCGATTCCCGTAACGTTGGGACGCGGCGTCGCACTTGGTCTGCTCACCGCGGTCATTGGAACGATCGTCTTCGCGCTGTTTTCTATTCCACTCTATCTTTTCGGACCGGGAATGAGCATCGTGGAACATTTACGGCAATCGATCGAGCAGGTGCCGAATGTTCCGCCCGAAACCCGCCGGATGCTGCAGACCTTTTCTTCCAGGGGCGGAATCGGTTCTTTTATTTATGCAACCTATATCATATCTACGCTCGTGATTTTTTCTATTTTCGGAATGGTGGGCGGCGCAATCGGAGTGGCCTTGTTTGAAAAGCGCAAGCCCGGCTCTCCATCCGTCGAGCCGCCTCCGTATCAGCCTCCGTCCGGCACGCTGCCTCCTCCGCCTCCGGACGTTCCGCCGGCCGAGTAGATTTGAATTTAACCGCGGGTCCGAAGTTAGACTCCTCTGTTTGAGGGTTTTTTCGTTTGCTCTCAGGGGACTGTTTTGTGAAAATAAAACATCTCCGAAGTTGCTTTTTGTGCCGAGCCATCTGCCATCAAACTCGACTGCAGCGCTGAAAGCGCGACAAAGCAAAGCCCAGGGCGAAGGCCGCGCAGCGGCCGGAGCCCTGGGTTACAAATGAACGGATGAAAGCCCTGAAAGGGCGGCACAGGCTTTCTGCGTCGCCCCTTCAGGGCTTATTCGAAACTGTGTCTATACCCAAGGTTCCGGAGCCCGCTCTCGCGGTCTCCTCCACCTTGGGCTTTGCTGCGTCGCGCCTTCGGCGCTCACGCGCAACTCTTCTCAGCTTCCGAATCGAGCTTTAACCGCCGATCCGAAGCGGATTCATACGGATAAAACAGGCAAGCCCAAACGGGGAACGGGAAACGGCCGTTTGTATCTAGCCGTTCAGCTGAGTCCAAACCACATTGTCTCCGGGATTTTTGTTCCCGAATTCGATCTGAATCGTCGTGTGCCCAATCCCGTATTTTTCCTGCATGAGCCGGCTGGAATGCGCCAATACCAGGGCGGCGTCTTCGCTTGGTTTGAGCACGAGATGACAGCTCATGGCGATCATCTCCGATGTAATCGACCATACGTGCAGGTCGTGAACGGAAGCGACGCCATTCAATTCTCCCAGGTCGGTCAGGATGCGGGGAATATTCACATGCCGTGGCGTGCCTTCGAGCAACACATCCACACTTTCGGCGACAAGCTCCCACGAACTGTAAAGGACGAGCGCACCGACAACCGTCGAAACAATGGGATCGGCCAGATACCAACGCCGAGCCATTATCAACACGCCGGCAATAATCGCGCCCAGGGACCCGAGCGTGTCTCCCAGCACGTGAAGAAAAGCGCCGCGCAGGTTTAAGTTTTCATGCCGGCTCCGGTAAAGCAGTCCCGCAGTCACGATGTTGGCCAAAAGCCCGGTTGCAGCAACCACCAGCATGGGGAGGCTCTTTACCTCCTCGGGCGTCCAAAATCGCTGATACGATTCGTAGAAGATATAGATGGCGATCAGGATCAGGAAAATCCCGTTCCCCAGCGCCGCCAGAATTTCAGCCCGAAGATACCCGAAAGTTTTTGCATAGGTCGCAGGACGTGTCGAGATTTTCAGCGCGAACAGGCTCAGGCCGAGGGCGGCCAAATCCGTTAACATGTGAGCCGCATCGGCCAGCAGCGCCAGGCTGTTTGCATAGAATCCGCCGATCAGCTCTATGACGAACAAACTCGCGGTGATCACCAGGGCGAAGATCAGAGGCTTCTTCCCGTCCTGCTTGTTTGAATGCTGCGTGTGATGGTGCTTCAGCATGCGTATGGGATTAGCACAAAATCCGATTGACTACAAGCAGATGCAAAGACGCCACGGATTCCACTATGAACATGTGGGGACGGCTCTCCAGAGCCGTCCCGCCCGATCGATTATAGAACTATAATGCGGACGGGTCTGAAGACCCGTCCGCACATGTTTTATCAATTTTGGAAGCCGGATTTAAAATCCGTGGAATCCGTGGCGTCTTTCTGCAGCGTTTTATAACAAAGACAACGGATCCACATCGACATGCACTTTGGCCGAGGAGATCTTTTTGCGCTCCAGATCTTCAAAGCAATCATGAAGAATCGAAATGCCGCCGGCGCCCGGATGGAGCTTGATCAGAATCTGAATCCGGTACTGGCCTCGAAGCTTTCCCAGCGGCGCCGCCGCCGGGCCTAAAATGTGCGGCTTCCAATGCCCTTCGGTCTTTGCCGCACATTGCCTCAAGGCGCCGGCGATCTTTTCGGCCGTGCGCAATGCCTTGTCCCGGTCGGGATCGGAAATCAGAATCTGGATCAGGCGGCGAAACGGCGGATACCCCATCAATTTTCTGAATTCGATTTCCTGTTCGTAGAATCCTTGATAATTCTGCTCCTGGGCAAATTGCACCGCATAATTTTCCGGATGATAGGATTGAATAACGACTCGGCCCGGAGACACACCGCGTCCCGCGCGGCCGGCGACCTGGGTCAGCAGCTGAAATGTCCTTTCCGCCGAACGGAAATCAGGGAAAGCCAGTCCCGAGTCGGCCGCAATGACGCCGACCAGGGTCACGTCCGGAAAGTCATGACCTTTGGCCAGCATCTGGGTCCCGACCAGAAGATCGAGCTTGTGTTCGGCAAAGTTGAAAAGCGTGGAGCGCAACACGCCGCGGCGGCGTGTCGAATCCCTGTCCAGACGGGCGATGCGCGCACTCGGAAGCAGTGAACGCAGCACGCCTTCCAATTGCTCCGTCCCAACGCCGGCATAGTGGATGTAAGGACCGCCGCATTCCGTGCAGATGGAAGGAGTGCTCCTTTCCTGACCGCAGTAGTGACAGACCAGCCGCTCTTCCTGCTGATGGTAGGTCATGCTGATGCTGCAATCCGGACAGGTAAAGACGTGGCCGCAACTCCGGCATAGCAGCGCGCGCGAATATCCACGGCGGTTTAACAGGATGATCGCCTGTTCTCCACGATCCATGCAGGTTTTGAGCTCCTGTTGCAAATCGGAGGAGATGACTGTGCTTTTGCCCTGCCGCTGAAACTCCCGGCTCATGTCCACGACGGTCACCTGCGGCAGAGGTTTTGCTTCGATACGTTCAGGCAAAAAAAAGCAGTCCCCTTTTTGCGCGGCAGAATAAAAGGTCTCGACACAGGGGGTTGCCGAGCCCAGCAGGAGCACGCCATTACACTGCTGCATTCGTTGCCATGCAACTTCCCGTGCGTGATAGCACGGCGACTCATCCTGTTTGTAAGACGAATCCTGTTCTTCATCGATAACGATAAAACGCAGATTCTTCAAGGGGGCAAACACGGCGGAGCGCGTCCCGACCACGACTTTGCATCCCCCTTCGCGAATCCTGTTCCACTGGTCAAACCGTTCTCCGGCCGACATGCCGCTATGGAGAAGCGACACCTGGTCCGGAAACCGGGACACAACCAGCCGGCTGAGAAGAGGCGTCAGCCCTATTTCCGGCACCAGGAAAAGGGAGGTTCCTCCCAGTTTCAAAACTTCGGCGATCAGCCTCAAATAAATTTCGGTTTTGCCGCTTCCGGTCACTCCATGAATCAGGCAGCGAGCAGATTTCCCCTGCAGAATGCATGCCAGAATCCCGTCGAACAGTTCTTTCTGATACGGAGTAAGGACGGGCGCGCCTGCATCAGCAGCAGGAGCCAGATCCAGAGGGGTTCGCCGGACCTGAATCGGCGCAATCTCCACCAGCCCTTTCTGCTCCAGAGCCCGCGCTGCGCTGTTGGTATTTTTCGAAATCCGCAACGCCTCATTCAATGAAACCGGCTGTTGATTTGCCGTGAGAACGGAGTACAGGCGTTTCTGCGCCGGAGGCAGACCGACAGGATCATAGTCGTCGCCCAGCCTCCGGATTCCCAGTTGCTCCTTGACCTTGACTTTGGGCGTCTCGAGGAAAGTTTCCAGCCGGATCCACTGCGCCGCCGCCAACGTTTCAATCCATTTTTCAGCGCCGCTCAACCTGCTTTGAACAGCCAACTGTTTGACCGTCAGCGATTCTTCGCGGGCAACGACATCCAGAATTTCATTTTCCTGTGGACTTAAGCCAATGGGCCGAAGCCCTCCTTGAAGGAGTGTCGCTGCCTTGGGAGTGAGCTGGATTCGTCGATCTCCGGACACCTGTGTTCCCGCCGGGAAAAGGGCCCGGAAAACTTCTCCGGGCGGCGCAAAGTAATACCCGGCGACCCAAAGAGCTGTTTGCACCAGAGCGGCCGGTATGGCCGGCTCCGATTCGAGCAAATCCCGAACCGGGCGCAGTTTGATTTTGCCGACCCGCGCGGCATCAGGAAATCCGACGACATAGCCTGTCATCAGTTTGCGGCCAAAAGGAACCAGCACGCGCATTCCTTCGGCAATCCGGCTGCTGAACTCCTGCGGCACGGAGTAAGCAAAAGTTCTCCGCAATCCGACCGGCACGGCAATGTCTACAATTTCATGCATGCGGTAACTTATAAAGAAAAAACGCCACGGATTCCACGGATTTCACAGATTTAAAATCCGTGAAATCCGTGGAAAATCCGTGAAATCCGTGGAATCCGTGGCGTTTTTTAATGTAAGGATTCGAGGTACCTGCGAACAACCAGCATGTCCTCCCAAACCTTGCGCTTTTCATTTGGATTTCGCAGCAGATAGGCAGGATGGAACGTCGCGATGAGTTTCACTCCCCTGTAATCGATCAGCCTTCCGCGAAGCCTGCCGATCGATTCCGTGGTTCTCAGAAGCGTCTGCGCGCCGAAAGCTCCCAGAGCACAGATGATTTTGGGTTTTACCGACGCGATCTGCCGGAAGAGAAATTGCTCGCACGCCGCAATCTCGTCCGCTTCCGGATTCCGGTTTCCGGGAGGGCGGCATTTGAGTATGTTGCAGATGAACACATCAT
>JBEKKY010000161.1:0-7869 GCA_050010475.1 Acidobacteriota bacterium
CGCCCGAACCATCCGGAGAATACGTCACCCGGGTTTCCGCCGGCACGGCAGCTTTGACAGCCTGCAGAATGGTTGTTCCTCCGGGAGTGACATCACCGCTTTGGCCCTGCCATCGAATCGTCCAGCCGCCGCACTGGTTTCCGATATCGTCGGCACTCTTGCCGGCAAGGTGAATGCGGGCGATTTTCTTTGAAATCGGCAGAACCCTGTTATCGTTCTTGAGTAGCACCATCGATTTGCGCACGGCCTCCCTCGCCACCGCACGATGTTCGGGCGAACCGAAGGTCTTGTGCAGCTGCCTGTCCGCCAGAGGAGATCTGTTTTTGTCCATCAGGCCCAACGCGAACTTGACGCGCAGAATGCGCGTGACGGCATCATCGATCCGGGACATCGGCACCCGGCCTTCGGTTACGAGAGCTTTCAGATTATTGAAAAAATCCCGGTATCCGGTCGGCACCATCGCCATGTCCATTCCTGCATCGATCGAAATCTCGATGGAGCCTTTATAATCGCGCGGATTGATCTGGTTGATGGCATTGTAGTCTGAAATCAGGAAACCCTCGAAGCCGAGTTCCTGCTTTAAAATTTCGGTCAGAAGGCGTTTGCTTGCGGAACACCGGACGCCATTCCAGGTGCTATAGGAAGGCATAATGCTGCCCACCCCTGCCCGTATCGCGGCAATATAGCCGGGCAGATGAATGCGTCGCAGGGCATCCTCGTCCAGCTTCGTGTCCCCCTGATCGAGCCACAGGCGTGCAGCGGAGTTTGGAGGCATGTCTGGACGCGGAGCGGCGCTGGCCGACGTTCCTCCATCCCCCACATAATGTTTAGCGCAGGCCAGGATCGACAATGGATTGCTCAAGTCCGTTCCCTGCAGTCCACGCACCGCGGCTTCGCCGAGAGTTGCCACCAATGACGGATCTTCCGAAAAGCCTTCGTAGGTTCTCCCCCAACGAATGTCCTGCGGAACCGTAACACAAGGTCCGAAAGTCCACTGGATGCCGGTCGCGCGGACCTCCTCTGCGGTAATCCGGCCGATTTTTTCTACCAGCGCCGGGTCCCATGTGCAGCCGAGTGCGATATTATGCGGAAAAATGACGGCGTTCAGAACATTGCCGTGCCCGTGCACAGCATCAATGCCGTACAAAATAGGAATTGCCAGACGGGTCTTTAATGCCTCGGCCTGAACCCGATCATACAGATTCGTCCAGGCCTGAACGCTATTCCCGTCGCTCGGATCCGAATCGCCGCCGCTGAGCACCGAGCCGATAAAATATTTCTGCATGTCCCCGGGATTGTTTAGGACCGGCCCTTGCTCCGGCTGCGTCATTTGCCCGATCTTTTCATCGAGCGTCATCTTCGCCAGCAGATCCTTCACCTGAGGATCGTAGGAGGAGAGCTGCTTCGAAGCCAATGGGACCGAATTCACTTGAATGCCTATCAACAGCATGCAAACAGCAGCCACCGGAATATAGGACTTCATATCGTGAGCCTCGCAATTCAATTTGGGTATCTGAGCCTGCGTGCCTTTGAGTTTAAACTCATATCCTTCAAGACGCAAAAGACAAAACAGACACTGATTGATTCCTGATTTATGATTCCTGATTTAAAATTCGGTTTGCCTCACGAATCAGAAATCAGGAATCAATTTATTGGACATGCTGCCATTTCCAAATGTAATCTTGCGGCCAAAGCCACGGTAAGGAGAAAATTATGTCCCGGTCGTATTCGCGCAGAAATCTTTTTCAGCTGGCAGGAGCCGCTGCAGCAACCATGCTTGGAAGCCGTATCGTCCCGGCACAGCAACAGAAACAGCCCTTAACCGACGCTCAGATGAAAGAAGCGATGAAGGGCTTTCTTCAAACAAACCCGGAACCTTTCCCGGCTCTGCAAACGCGCTCGACCGTCGCGATTATCCAAGGGGACAATCGCCGCAAGATGATTTACGAGTCGCTGCTTGCTGTCGACGATCAGATTCGGCCCAAGCTGAAACAGAAGAAGTCCGTAGTCATCAAGCCGAACAATGTTTCCACGAACATCCAACTTGCCGCGACCCACGCCGACGCTTTGCGGGGCATTCTGGACTATCTTGCTCCGCGTTTCAAAGGACCGATCTATATTGCCGAATCATCCGCAGGCAACACCATGGAGGGATTCGAAAATTTCAAGTACACAGCCGTAGCCGCCGAGCATAAATCGCAAAATGTCGGCCTGATCGATCTCAATGAAGAAGCAAAATATGTGATCGTACCGCTGATCGACTTCGACCTGCATGTCGTCCCCGCGCGCCTGGCTGCCAGGTTGTTCGATCCGGATGCATTCCTGATCTCCGCCGCGATGCTTAAAACCCATAACGCGGCCGTTGCAACGCTCTCGATGAAAAACATGGTCCTCGGAGCGCCGCTGCATCAGGCTCCTAAAGAGACGAAACACTGGAATGACAAGCGCAGGTATCACGTGGGCATTCGGCAAAGCCTCTACAATTTCTTTTTGACTGCTCAGAGAATGCAGCCCTATTGGGGCGTTGCAGTCATTGACGGATTTGAAGGCATGGAAGGAAACGGCCCGTCCATGGGGACGCCGGTCCAACACAGAATTGCACTTGCATCCACCGATTTCATTGCGGCAGACCGTGTGGGCGCCGAGACGATGGGCATTGATTGCAGCACGCTGGGGTGGTTGAAGTACTGCGGCGAGGTGGGAATCGGGCAGTGGGATCTCTCGAAAATCGACGTGAAGGGCGCCCAGATCGCCGCCGTGCAGAAGAAATATCGGCTGCATCCCGATATTGAACGGCAGTTGAAATGGATGGGACCGATGGAGGAATTGCCACCAAACCTGGGTTGGGTTCATCCGGTCGGGGACACCTATCCTGTGTAATTGGCGACGGAAGGTGATCGCAAATATAGACCGCTGCTAAACCGCTACCGGCTAAATTGGGTATCTGGAAATAACGCAACCTCAGTCTAACCCCAAAACGCCTCATTCGACCATCACTGGGAAACGGAAATGGGCGCTCCATCACTTCCAAGATAACGCAATGTGATTGTCGAGGCAGCGCCTCTGCTGCCGAACAGGATGATCTGCATCTGGTAGCCGTCGCCTGCGGCAATCTGCGGGAACAGGTTCGGCTCGGGAGTAGGCTGATTTACATCGACGATTGGGAAGGTGGTCCGCAGGAATTCGCCTCGTCCGTTCGTCAACGACCGCAATCTGAGCGCAATTGGCCACTCCCCTGCTCTCGAACTAGCCGTTGATCAGAAACGATTGAGCAATTGCCGAACTTAAGTTCGTTATAGTCAGCATAATTTTGGCGTGTTTTGCGAATTGATTCGCGCGTCTTGCTAGTGACTGTGGCCACGGTCGCCAGTATACTTAGATCGAAGCTTGGAGAACAAAATGACAAACAAAGAAGTAAAGGCAAAAGAAAAAAGCTCTTATCCCTCCACATTCCCCTCAAAGGCATTCGCAGCCCAGAGCGCAACTTCGGAACTGGGTCCGCTTACAGTTCAACGACGCACTCCCCGGGCGGAGGATGTCCAGATCGAAATTTTGTATTGCGGCGTCTGCCATTCGGATTTGCACACTGTGCGTAACGAATGGAGCGCCTTCGTGGCGACTGTCTACCCCTGTGTCCCGGGCCACGAAATTGTCGGGCGCGTGGTGAAGCTGGGCAGCGCAGTCAAGAGATTCAAGGAAGGGGACATCGCCGCAGTGGGTTGCATGGTCGACTCCTGCCACAAGTGCCCCAGCTGTCTTGCCGGCGAGGAGCAGTACTGTGACAATTTCAGCACTCTGACCTACAACAGCGCGGATAAATTTCTTGGCGGCGTCACCTATGGCGGCTATTCGGAGAGCGTTGTCGTCGATGAAGGGTTTGTGCTGCGCATTCCCAACGGGCTGGATCCGGCTGGTGCTGCGCCGCTTCTCTGCGCCGGCATCACGACCTACTCGCCGCTGCGCCATTGGAACGTCGGCAAAGGACAGAAGGTGGGGATTGTCGGCTTGGGCGGATTGGGCCACATGGGGCTCAAATTGGCTAAGGCATTCGGCGCTCGCGTCGCGCTGTTTACTACATCGCAGCATAAGGCTGCCGATGCGGTACGGCTCGGTGCAGATGAGGTAATTCTGTCCAAGGACATCGCCGCGATGCAAAAACATGCCGGCAGTTTTGATTTCATTCTGGATACGGCTTCCGCAGACCATGATCTGAACGCGTATCTTCAATTGCTGAAGCTGAACGGCACAATGACTCTGGTCGGCGCGCCGCCAAAGCCGCTTGGAGTGGCTTCGTTTAATTTGATCATGAAACGCCGCCACCTGGCGGGTTCGACAATCGGCGGAATTCGCGAGACCCAGGAGATGCTGGATTTCTGCGGCGAGAAAGGGATCACCGCCGACATCGAACTCATCAGGATTCAGCAGATCAACGAGGCTTACGAACGCCTGCTGAAGAGCGACGTGAAGTACCGGTTTGTTATCGACATGGCATCCCTTCGGTGAATCCGGATTTTTGGGGAGATGAACCCGTGACGAATCGCTTCCGAGTTTCGAGCACGCTTGCAAGACGATTGGAGGAATCAGGGCTTCCTCCAGGCGGATCTCATCGATGAAGTGAGCCTCCTGGTGGTGCGGGCATCGATGGACGCCACGACATCCCCGCCGTCTTTGATGGCGCTAGCCCCTCCAGGAACACGGCCATTCCTCTCAAACTCAAGTCCATAGAGCGGCGTCAAAATGATGCGCTCTGGATTCGATACGAAGTGGTTCGGTCTGAACGGTAAATAAAAGAAGAAATAGGGAGTAAAAATGAAGAAACGCAAACTTGGAAAAAGCGGTCTGGAAGTCTCGGCTATCGGGCTCGGCTGTATGGGAATGAGCTTTTCCTATGGCCCACCAAAAGACAAGCAGGAGATGATCTCACTTCTTCGGATCGCAGTCGAACGCGGCGTTACGTTCTTCGACACCGCTGAAGTGTACGGCCCCTTCATCAACGAGGAACTTGTGGGCGAAGCCCTTGCGCCATTCCGCGCACAAGTGGTGATCGCCACAAAGTTCGGGTTCAAACTTGATCCCAAGGGTGGACCGGGTTGGCAAGGCCTGGATAGCCGGCCAGAGCACATCAAGGAAGTTGCCGAGGGCTCGCTCAAGCGACTCAGGACTGATGTCATCGATCTCTTCTACCAACACCGTGTTGATCCGGACGTGCCGATCGAAGACGTGGCGGGAGCGGTGAAGGACCTGATTCAGGAAGGCAAGGTCAAGCACTTCGGCCTCTCTGAAGCAGGAGTACAAACGATCCGCCGCGCGCACGCAGTCCAGCCGGTCACGGCCCTTCAGAACGAATACTCGCTGTGGACGAGGACTCCTGAGAAGGAAGTGTTGCCGACCCTGGAGGAACTCGGAATCGGCTTGGTTGCCTACAGCCCTCTGGGGAAGGGTTTCCTCACTGGAAAAATCAACGAAAATACTATGTTCGACAGTACCGACTTCCGCAACATCCTGCCTCGTTTTACGCCGGAGGCTCGGAAAGCGAATCAGGCCCTGGTTGATTTACTCGGCAAGATCGGAGAGCAGAAGAAGGCGACACCTGCGCAGATAGCGCTAGCGTGGCTGCTTGCCCAAAAACCGTGGATCGTTCCCATCCCCGGCACCACAAAGCTGCATCGACTGGATGAGAACATCGGAGCAGTTGCAGTCGAACTTACGGTTGATGATCTCCGGAATATCGACAGCGCCGCTTCAAAAATCACGGTGCAAGGGACTCGGTACCCCGAAAATTTGGAGCAGCTGACTGGTCGGTAACTGGCAAACATTGTTCTCTGAAAGGAGTGCAAGCCGTCCCAGGAACCCCAACGTGTCGTGCAAATCAACCCGCGAGTTCAGACGATCTTCTATATGTCGGATCTTCTGAAATCCATGGTTTTGTGCTTAATTCTTAACGCATCATTTGTAATTCTTTGAAATTCCGGTCCGGGCGTTAGTCACCGTGAATTTTCCACTGGGTTCCACGGACACCTTGATCCACTTTCCGTCTGGCGAATCCCAGAGATTGGCAATAAATTCATCTGGAGGGTTATCGGCGGGAGCATTCTCGGACCAGTGCAACTGATACGCGGCTTGAAGCCCCGGCGAGGACTGAATGGTTTTCAGGACGACCGCCGCCCCGAATTTCCTCAGCCCGTTGTTCATGATGGTCACCAACGGATGCAGCGCGTGGATTAGCGCTTGGGAGTTTGAGGCGTCATATCCGTGATGGCTTACCATCAGCAAATCGACTGCGCCGATGGGATTATTCGGGCACATCAATTCGAGTTCCTTGTTCCATGTCAGATCGGCGAGATCGAGCATGCGGAATTTTCCAAAGGTATATAGCAACCCGACGGACTGGGAATTTTCCGAAGTGTCCACCGATTTGGACGGCGTGCTGCTGCAGAACGGATTTGGAAAGCCCGCGCCCTTAACCGGGGAATGGATTACATTCCCCGCAGACGTCACGACCAGCACATCCAGCCCTTTCAAAGGGACTTTATCGCCCGGCTTCAATACGACCCGTTTGGCTTTTGCGGCAGCGTCCAGGTAAGCGGCGACGGCTTTCGTGGTGACCGGGTCTTTTGCAACCGCGGGCCCGTGGTCCATGAATGTGTCGGCCGGAATTCTTGCGACCGTTGCAGGCACATTATTCACGTGGTCCATGTCGTAATGGGTGACGACCAAAAAATCAAATTTCCTGACGCCGGCGGCTTTTGCGGCTTCCTCGATCCGGATGGCGTCCCGGTCGTTGTAACCCGGAAATCCGGCATCAACCAGCATGCTCTGACCCGATGGCGAGACAAGCAGCAGCGCTTTTCCGCCTTCGGTATCGATGACATAGATGTCAAGAGCCTTGCCGGCGAATGAAGCAGAAGAAAAGATCAGCACGAAAACGATCGACAAACAAAGTTTCTTTTTCATATCCGGGCAGCTGCAATCCTTTCTGGCGGTTTCGCGGATCTGAAACTCGGCCGGGACGGCATCCCAGAATCCATGAAGCTTTCGGCCAATATCAAGCAGTAAAGACGCCACGGATTCCACGGAGAGAAAATCGGTGAAATCCGTGGAATCCGTGGCGTTTTTAAAAATCAGCCGGCTTTGCTGACGAGCAGACTGCACCGCTTTTCAACAATTTTTGCAGCCTGTTCTCTATCCGGCGCCGTTTCCAGGTTCACTGCTAAGTTTTCATCCCCGACAACATCCCGGACCCATTTGCTGAAATCCTTCTTTACCTCATTAGAGTGATAACGAAAAGTCTGGTCCGACATCGTGGCCAAAGCGTCCTTGAGTTCTTTTATATCCCTGAAAGTATTACCGTCGTTGCACAAGAAAACATTCTGTTCGGGCACTCTTGCCAGGAACTTCTGAGCCTGACTTTTCGAAATCCGCGGGGTTCGGCTTGTCTTTGTGGCTTTGTCGTTCCGGATCTTCTTAAACATGGCAATAGGCGCTCCTGTATACAATCCAGATATGGCGTGTTGTTTGTAATATTGTTGCTGAATTCAAAGTGGAATACAAGGCAACAGTAAACCGCAGCTTCTGCAAAAACGCCACGGATTTCACGGATTCACGGATTTTTCATCCGTGCAATCCGTGAAATCCGTGGCGTTTTTAAATCTTTCTTAAATCTTAATCGCGCTTTTGAGGGCGCTATCCCATGGTGCGCGGTACTTTTTCACACACATGGCAGCCGCTTCCTTGTCTCCGATTACCTCTTCTTTCTCCGGATCCCAGCGGATCGAGCAGCCGAGCCTTAGAGACATGTTCGCCAGGTTGCAGGCAATCGCCACGCGGTGTCCATCTTCGACCTCGCAGAACGGGCGCTTGCGCGTCCTC
>JBEKKY010000162.1:0-7866 GCA_050010475.1 Acidobacteriota bacterium
ACCGCCAAAGCCATCGCGGACAGATTCCATGGCGAGCTGATCGTTGCCTATGTAAGGCAGCCGGAAATTTCGGCGGCAGACAATGCGGCGCTCGAAGAAAAGCTGGACATGGCAAGGTCAACCGGAGCCGAAATCGAGATCTTGGAAGGAGAAGATCCCGTCGAAGCGATTGTCGATTTTGCCAGACTGCGGGGCGTTACCCAACTGTTTATCGGTCATACTCAAACCTTGAGAAGATGGCCCTGGGGCGATCCAGTGGACAAACTGATACGCCGGTCGCGTGGCATGGACGTGCGTATCTTCCCTCAATAACGTACGGCAGCCATGACGGAAACCGATCGCGGAAAGCTGAAGCTGTACATGGGTTATGCCGCAGGTGTGGGCAAAACTTATCATATGCTCGAAGACGGGCAGAATTTGAAATCTCAAGGAGTGGATGTCGTGATCGGCTATTTTGAGTCGCACGGCCGGAAAGACACCATTGCAAAGACGGAAGGACTGGAGATGATACCGCGGGCGAAGATACTGTATCGCGGCTCGGTTTTCGAGGAAATGGATACCGATGCAATTCTGGCAAGGCATCCTCAGGTATGCCTTGTGGACGAATTTGCCCACACCAATGTTCCAGGCTCCTCCCGCACAAAACGATGGGAGGATATCGAAGTGCTGAGAAATGCCGGGATCGATATTGTGACAACGATGAACGTTCAGCACCTGGAGAGCTTGAACGATCAGGTATGGGAGATCACCGGCATCCGGGTGCGCGAGACAATTCCTGATTGGGTGGCCCAGCATGCCGATGAGGTCGTCATTGTCGATCTATCGCCGCGCGCCCTGCTCCACAGGCTGGAGCGCGGCGTCATTTATGACCGCGAAAAAGTGGACCGCGCACTGCAGAATTTCTTCAAGGAATCAACGTTGGTTGCACTGCGTGAATTGGCGCTGCGCGAGACCGCCCACGAACTGGAACATCGGGTCAAAGGAGAGGAGGGGGGAAAGGCGCCCGAACAACCGGATCAACAGCAGACCCGGCAGCACAAAATCCTTCTGCTGGTGACCTCCGACCCGAAGACCGCAATATTGATTCGCCGCGCAAAGCGTGTTAGCGATTTTCTCGGATCTGAGTGCTTTGCCGTCGCCGTACTGCCTTCAGGGAATTTAAGCTCGTTGCCTGAAACGGATCGGGAGGCGATCGAAAAACACCTGAACTTTGCACGCAACATGCAGATCGAGACCCGGGTTCTCGAGGGAAATGAGGTGGCTCAGACGCTGGTGGAGTTTGCCAGGATGAATCAGATCACCCAGATTTTTCTCACCCGTAGCCGGGACCGATCCTTCCTGCCAGTTTGGTCCGGCGGCCTGCCGCAGAAGATTGTCCGCCTTGCACGGGACATGCAGATCGTCATCGTTTCCGCGCGCGAGCCCATGGAATGAACAATACAATTTATTTTTGATCGCGACGCCGCAATCGCTACCGCTACCGAAAATCGGCCTTACGAGCGATTCATCAACCAAAGACCGCTGGCGATTGCGATCACGATACTGATTCCGATTCCGATTGAGGGCCGGGTCCCATCTCTCGAGACTTCCCGTTTGGCTGTTTGGCGGCGCTGGAGGTTTCTTCCTGCAATTCATCAATGATCTGCTTGGACTCGTCGGATTTCAGAGCCGATTCCAGCCTGCGCAAAGCGATTCGGACTACATCCCGATGATGAAGCATGTGCCCAAGTTCTCTGTCCGACAAATCCAGCCACAGCTTGTGAAGCAGTTCCATATCTTCCGGCCAAAGCCTGGGCGGGTGAGGCCCCAAGTTAAAGAACATCTGTTTCCCAGTGTTCTCATCGAGGATTTCGAGGGACAGCTGCGGCCGGGGCGGGGAGAGTCGTTCCCAGGCGTCGCCAAATGCCTTTGCCTGTTCGGATGGATTCAGTTTCGCGGAGAGTCCCATCACGACGAGATGCGATTTCAGCTGTTGTGCGACCTCAACAACAGCCCGGTTGTATTCTCTTCCAGGCACGACAAGGAGTTCCACGTGCTTGCCTGCCTTCTCCGCGATGGTAACTACCCTTGTAAACAGCTCTGCGATAATGTCGGTGAAGATCTGGTCCGATTGAAGTTCGAACCCACCCGATCCATATCCCGATACTCGCTTCACAGTCAGAACCACGACATCCAGTTTCCGGGTGTCGACCCGTTCCAGCGCTCTTTTCAGATGGCCCAGCTCGTGAGGATTCCGAACCGCGACCAGGACATTGCCCGGACGCACTTTCGTGGAGTCCTGCGAAATTATCTCCTGGGTGTCGAGTCGGAATTTTTCCAGTTCATGGGAATGGCCTGATCTTTTTCGATTGTAGTGCTCTGACAGGGTGAAGATGGTGAAAATACAGAGAGTGAAGGAGAGGCCCCAGATCGTCGCGATTTTTTTTGTGAAGAGGTTGATAATTGCTATCGCAAAGAGCACCACTGTGATCAGCGCCAAGCCCAACGGAATTTCTTTTCCCGCAATGCGGAAATTCAGAGGCACTTTCCATGCGGGCGGCTCCGGCTGCTTATAGCGCAGAACCAGAACCGACAGCCCTTTCATGGCAAAACTCCAGACGATTCCGAAGGCGTAGGCATCGCCCAGCAGCTGAATGTTGCCTCTGGTCAAAACGATCGTCGTGATCTGCAGTGCCACGATCATTGAAATAATTCTCGCCGTAGTTCCAAATTTCTTATGAGGAAGCCGGAACCAGTCCGGGAGGACTCCATCTTCTGCAACTCGATTGAGGACTCCATTCGAGCCGACGATCGCGGTGTTTACAGCTCCGGCTAAAATGACCGTTCCAACGACCACCACAAATGCATGAAACAAAAGCCTCAAAGGGAGCGGCCCGACAACGTTCATGGCCAGTCCGCCGATCAGATTGTCCAGATACACGTGAACACGGTCGTGATCCGGAATGAGCATGACCGCAAAGAAGGAAACCAGGGAGGTGAATACCAGGCTGTAGATAAAGATTATGAATCCGGCGCGCTCCAGATTCTTCAGCTTAGGAGAGGCAATCTCGCGGTTGACCTGGGCCAGACTTTCCTCTCCGCTCATGGCCAGCACCGAATGACCGAGGCCGATCAATATGGCGATGACACTGACTTGAGTCCAGGCAGAGCCCTTGAGCCAGCCCACGGCATCGTCCGTAAAGTGGATGTTCGCCAGCGTGGGAAGGGGGACGGGATGGAAGCCTCGCTGAAGCACGGTCACAATGCACCATACAATCAGAATTACGACCATCACAGTCGTGAGCTGCATGATCCTCAGCGCTTTTTGACTCGATTCCTGGATTCCGATAATGTTCTTGCGCCAGAAGTACAGAGTCACGACAATCGTAAAGAAGGCCGCAAAATACGGAGCGTTGACCTTTGCGCCCGGAGAATGAAGCAGATCGGCGGTCTCATTGATTAACCCGGCGAGATATAGACCCGCGCTGACTCCGCTGATCGGACCCGTCAAGATGTAGTCGAACATCAGGGCGGACACCGAGAACTTCGCCAGCGTGCCGCCCAGAGCCTCGTGGACAACGCGATAGACTCCGCCCCGCACGAACATGCTGCAGCTTTCGATATAGATTGCCCGAACAGCATAGGAAAACAGCATGATTCCCAGAATGAACCAGGGAGCAGATTTCCCGAGATAGCCTTCAGCAATCCCGCCCGCGTAATACGCGGAGGATCCCAAATCGCACAGCACGATGGCTGCCGCTCTCCAGAAGGAAATGAACGACAGCATTACGGTTGTGGCTACAACTACTTTTTTTATAGACTGGTCGCGGACTTGCATTGAATTTCACGGTCCCCGCTAATTTTAGCACCCGGTCTCCATAAAAATCAGGGCCGGGAAATGGGGAAAAAGCATACGGCTTTCAGCGGAGAACAGCAAGGCTTTTCATGAGAGGGGGTGGGCCGGGAGCGCCGGCGTCTCGCCGGCTCTTTCACAGAAGCACATAGAGCAGTGCAGCTTTCGAATCGCTGCAAATTAGCCGGCGAGACGCCGGCGCTCCCGGCGCGGGTCAGCGCTGCTGGACGTCCCGCAGGACCACATTGTTCGCTTTTAACGTTCTCCCCACGGCACGCTCAAAATCGGCAGTAGCCTTGGCAAGATCGGTTTGCGCCCGCAATTCCGAACTCTGCGTCGTCACCAGCGTGGTCTGGCGCTGAAGGACCAAAAACAGCGTGGAGGTGCCGGCATTGAATTTTCGCTGTTCGCTTGCATACTGCTCCTGCGCGGACCGGCGTGCCGTCCGTGCAGCCTCCAGCGCCATTTTATAGGAGGCCAGCGACTGCATCGCGTTGCGCACATCTGCCTGTATCTGTTGTTCCATTTGTTTGCACCGGATATCGGTCCGGTGAACTTCCGCGAGTCCGGCGGCCATGTTCCCTTCCGCAGTCCGGTTGCGGAGAGGGAGCGAAAACTGCAGGCTCACCTGAACGGTTGGGAAACCGAAACCATAGAGATTGGAAAGCGAATGCCCGTATCCGCCGACCAGCGCTTCGGGGACTCCGGAACCGCCGAGCGAGCCGAGCGCGCTCATATCGACGGGCGGGAGGTTTTGCAGCGCCGCCAGTTGATTAATGCGGTCGATCATCGCGCTGAATCCCGCGGTAAACGGGTTGGGCGCCGATGAGGTGCTGACGACCCCTGCAAGCCCCGAGCTCATATAGCTGCCTACCAGATCGAGCTGCGGTTTCATCTGTTCACGGTAATAGCGGAGGTTCGTCTGATTGACCTCCGATTGAATTTTGAGCTGCGCCAATTCGGGACGGCTTGCGATCGCCTCATTCACGAGATCGTCCAGAAGTTCCTCGGCGGGAGGGGCCTTCGGCTCGGTAACGGGAATCAGTGCGTTGGCCCAGAGCGGGGATGTCCGGTCCGGCAGGATCATTGACTTCAGGGAATTTTCCGCAGCCGTAAGGCTTGCCTGGGCCGCGTACACATTCTGTTCAAATTGCGCCAGCTGTGTCTCTGCCTCCACCAGGTCGATCGGAGCCATCACTCCTTGTTCCATCATGCGCCGATTGCTTTCCACCTGGCGCCTTGCCGTCTCGGCTGCCATCCCCTGCACCTCCTGATTTTGGATCGCATATACCAAGTCCCAATAATTTTTGGCCGCCTGGGTGACGATGTCCGAAACGCTCTGCCGAAACTGCTCGTCGCTGAGGGCAACATTCTTGCGCGCCACTTCAACATACTGCCGGTTGGAATCGAATCGGAAACCGCGCCGTAACGGTTGGGTAACCGAGATCGTGAAGGAGCTGGGGTATTGCGGATTGAGCGTGGCAAAGCTGTTGTTTGTGACCGAACGCTTGGACGAGAAGCTCAAGCTGAACGATGTCCCCGTCCAGGGCACAATACCATTTAATTGGGGCACGGCGCTAAAATCCTTTTCCAGCAGCTTTCCGTCTGCAGCGCCCGCCAGCACAGAGCCCATGGGCGTAATGCTCCGGATATAAGGAGTCTGTACACTGAACTTGGGATCGAAGGCTCCCTTGGCTGCAGTAAAAGAGAAACGGGCGACTTGAGTGTCAATGAGCGCGCTCTCGATATCCTTATTGTTCGCAAGCGCCATCCCGATCGCATCCGGCAAAGAAAGCGTCTTCTCTCCGTGAATGCCGATGCGCTGCGGCGCCTGCGGCTTATCGGACTGTGCCGCGCCCGCCAGCGCCGTAACCAATGTCAAAAAAACCGAGGTCATAGCCGAAGCAAATGCTGATTTCATATCCAAACCTTTGAGAAAAGGGTGTGGAAAGGCGACGCTTCCCTATTACAGTTTTTGTGCCTGGGAGCGCGGGCGTCTCGCCCGCATCCGGTTTCGCCGACATTTGCGGCCGGGACGGCCGCGCTCCCAGCAAAAGCAAACCCGAATTGCAGCTCCATTTGCCTTTCTCGTAGGGGCGACCGGCCGTCCGCCCCTACATTGTCTGTCACAAGCCCTTAGTTTGGGGCTCACTTAAGTTGCCGACAGGAGCCGGCACAGGCGGGCGTCCCCATTTTTGATGGAGGCGCGCCTCAATCCGGCTCCACAGCCGCATTGAGGCCGCATCGTCGAATATTGAATAAAAGACCGGAACCGCCAGCAGCGTCAGGAGCAGGCAGAGGCTTTGCCCCCCGATCACAAGAAGTCCGATCGAACGGTTGGAGGACGCCCCCGTTCCTCCTGCGGCGACAAGCGGCAACATGCCTGCCACCAGCGCAATCGTGGTCATGAGAATCGGGCGAAGCCGGTCCCGGTTGGCCTGAATGATAGCCTGCGTGCGCTCCATCCCTTCCGCGCGCAACCCGATGGTATGGTCGATCTGCAGAATCGCATTCTTTTTCACAATTCCGAACAGCAGGAGCAGGCCGAGCCCAGTCATGATGCTGATCGACTGGCCGAAAATCAGCAGTGAGAAGAGGCCAAACGGCACAGCCAAAGGCAGGCTTATCATGATGGTGACCGGATGGATGAACGACTCAAACTGCGAGGCCAGCACCATGTACATGAAGATGAACGACAGAGAGATGGCGAGCACAAAGTAGTACGCAGTGCGCCCAAGTTCCTTGGTCATCCCCGTAGGAACAATGGAATATCCCGGGGCGAAATTCATTTGACTTGTTTCGTGGTTGACCAGATCAATGATGGCGGCCTGAGACCCGCCCGGCAGGACGTTTGCCGTGACTGTAACCTGGCGTTTGCGGTTCAGCCTGTCGATGGACGAAGGGGCGCTTTGTTCCGTGATATCAACCACACCACTGAGGCTGACCCATCCTCCTTTGACCTTGTACGAAGGAATGGTCAATCGCTTCAGCCCTTCAGGACTCGCCCGGTATTCGCTGTTGGCGCGGAGCCGGACGTCATACTGGTCGGAGCCGGCATTAAAAGTCGTGACGACCTGGCCGGCTACCAGCGTGTTGAGCGCGGTCGCAATATCGGTTGCCCGCACGCCCAGGTCCGCAGCGCGCTGGCGATTGATCTGAATGCGCAGTTCCGGTTTCCCAACAATGAGCGAAGTGTCCAGGTCCGCAAGTTTCGGCATAGTCTTCATCTTGGCCAAAAGTTCTTCCGAGTACTTCTGGAGCAACCCAAGATCCGGACCGTTGATGACGAATTGAATGTCGGCCTGGGCAAAGTTGCCGCTTCCTGCACCCATGGGCGACGTGACGCTCGTTCGCAGATCGGGATACCGGTCGAGAATGGATCGAGTGCGAAGCATGATCTGCGTTTGGGAAACGGAACGTTCTTCCAGCGGTTTCAGCTTGACATACATGGAAGCGGTATTGACCTCTTCGCGCTGGCCTCCACCTACGGTGGTCAGCGTATCCACCACTCCGGGGAGTTCGCGGATTTCGCGGTCAATCCGGTCCGCGATCGCTTGCGTGGCAGCGAGGGACGTGCCCTCGGGAGCACGGAAGTTTACCTGAAATTCCGAGCGGTCATCCTGAGGCATGAAGTTTTTGGGGACTGCCATGAACAGCGGCACGATGCTGATTACGACTGCCACACACATCAGCACCACCGCCCGACGGTGTCCCAGGGCCCAGACAAGAGACCGGGTATAGAATTTGTCGATCGGCCGGAAAAATCGTGAATCTTTTGTTGAATGCGCTTTGGGCTGTTTCTTGACAAAACGGGAACACAGCATCGGCGTCAGGGTAAAGGAAACCAGCAGTGACACTGCGATGGCAAAAGCGGCCGTAAAACCGAAAGAGGACATGAAGCGCCCGACCATCCCACCCATGAATCCAACCGGAACAAAAACGGCCAGCAGCGACAGCGTTGTCGCCATCACGGCCAAACCGATTTCTTTGGTTCCCGCCATGGCCGCTTCCATTGGCAGCATGTCCCGCTCTTC
>JBEKKY010000163.1:0-7857 GCA_050010475.1 Acidobacteriota bacterium
ATTAAAAAACTGAGCTTTGCAGAGGGCTGGAAATTATCTTGGCCCTTTTTCTTCGCGGACAATTTTGCCGTCTGACAGTGTGAGAATTCGATCGGCCCGATATCCTAAGGCGAGGTTATGGCTCGTGACGACCACGCTGATGCCATGATCGCGTACCAGAGCGCGGAACAGGTTGAATACGGCAATTCCGTTTTCAGAATCCAGGTTCCCGGTCGGTTCGTCGGCAATGAGAATCTTCGGATTGATGATGAGCGAACGTGCGATCGCCACACGCTGCATTTGCCCCCCGGACAATTGATTGGGCATGTAGTTGGCTCGGTCCTCCAAATGCACGCGCCGCAAAACTTCCAGAGTATTGGCTCTTTTCACAGGCAGTCTGTAAAACAGAAGAGGCAATTCGACATTTTCCGCGACCGATAAGGTCGGCAATAAATAGAACTTCTGAAACACAAAGCCGACAAGCCCGCGCCGCACTTTCGTCAGCTCGTCTTCCTTCAGACCGTTGACCGGTTTCTGATTGATGATCAATGTCCCGCCTGTGGGAGAATCCAGACAGGAGAGCAGCTGGACGAGAGTGGTTTTTCCCGATCCCGAAGGCCCGAGGATGGAAACCATTTCCGCAGCCCTGATTTCCAGGTCAATGCCATCGACAGCTTTGACGGTCTCGCTGCCTCTCTGAAAATAGCGTTTGAGATCCCGAGCCTGAATCAGTGCAATAGTATTTTCCGAGTCCACGACCGATTTACCCGATGCCTTCGCGAATGGCGTTTACGGGCAGCATCGATGCCGCCCGCCACGCAGGATACAGCCCTGCAAAAAATCCGACAACGGCGGCTCCAACAAAAGCGGCCAGCAACACCGGCCACGTAATGGTAACGATGCTTCCCTGAATTCCGATGTCGACCAGCGCCTTGATTGCTTTTTCCGTCAGATGTGCTCCCGCCAGGGCAATTGCACTGCCGATGATGGCGCCCGCGATACAAACCGCCAGCGTCTCCAGCCAGATCAGCTGAAAAACATCGCCGCGGAAAGCGCCAAGGGCTTTCATCACTCCAATCTCCCCCGTGCGTTCATACACACTCATCAAGATGGTGTTGATCACGCCGATGACGGCGACGAGAATCGCAATCACGGTAACGGCAAGGATCATGACCTGAGCGGTTCCGATCAGCATCACCAGCGTGCTTTTGACCTGTTCGAGACTGACAACCTGGACCTCGGGCAGCTTGATCCAGCGTGATTCGAATTCCTCCAGCTTCACTCCGGAAAATTCCTTGAGCTTGATGCCCAGAATTGTCAATTGATCCGGGCGGTTGAAGATGGATTGCGCCGTCTTGATCGGCAAAAAAACTGTGCCGTCATCCTGCGTTCCTGTGCGTTTCAGCACTCCGACAATCTTGAACTCTTTCAGGACGGATTCCGAACGACCGTAGGGCGAGATGCTCACCATGTAGCTGTCGCCGACTTTCCTTTGCTCGTAAGTAGCGGCTTCATATCCCATCACAACTTCATCCGACGAACCCGGAGTAAACCAACGGCCTCCGTCGTATCCCTCGCCGGTTTGGAATTCCAGCCAAGGCTTCATTTCGGTAATGCTCTTCGGCTCAACGCCTGTTAAAACGACAAGCGCGCTCGATGCGTCCTCCCGTATGCTGCTGTTCTTTTTTTCCGCGATGCCTATAAATATCGGCGCGATGCTCAGGATGTCCGGATCCGAATGAACTCGGTCATAAGTATCCGAAGGGAGGTAAAGCAGGCCTGTTCCTCCCTTGAGCATTAGAGTGGCCGCCTCATAAGGACACCCTTTGGCCATGATCATGACTTGGAAACCAAGGCGATCGATGCTCCTTTCAATCGCCCCTTGATACCCAAGGTTGAAGCCCGCAAGACTGACCGCGACAGCCACAGCCAATGCCACGCCCGATATGGTAAGAATCGTTCGGACGGGGCGTCGAAAAAGGTTTTTTAGTGCGAGGGAGACGAACCGCATAACTCCACCAATCGGCTTTCCGAGTCCTTACATAACAGCAGCCGCCAGTTTCGCGAATTCAATCCTGGATTTCCTGGCGCGGTCAAGGCCGCAACCAAAGGAAGGAAGAAAGCCTCTTTTGCCGGGAGCGCCGGCGTCTCCTCGGCTCTTTTGCAGTGTTCTGAAAGCGGCACTCTTTCATTGACACCGTGAAAGAGCCGGCGAGACGCCGGCGCTCCCGGCGGAGGATCTGCCCGCATATGCAAAAAAGATCGTGCTGAAAAAACAAGAAAGTGCACGTTCGTTATCATGAAGATCGATTCGTCGGTTTGAGGGCCATTCCTTTACTTGAACTCGACTGCAACGCCTGCAAGGGTCGGTTCTTCTGCTGTTTTGATCAAGCTGCCTTCAACCATCGCATTGCGGCCGATTTTCTGCGGCAACCTGGGAAGCACTTCGCCGAATTCCACTCTGAATTGATGCCCTTTCCCATCATTCAGATAGATCCAGCAGCCGCTGACGGGACACTGGCGCACAATCTTGCCCTCAACATGGACATCACCTTCCGTTCGCTTTTCCATAAACTGCGCGATGGAGACAAGCGGCGCGTCAGAAAAGGCTTTTCCATAATGTGCCGGCCGGGAATACAGATAAGTCATATAGCCTGCGCCGATCACCAAGATGCTCGCACACAATGTCAAAATTTTTTTCATCTGTTTTGAGTCCTATGCTTATCGTGTGAGATTTTGCAGGCCCTGTCACCCAACCTTGACGATGAATGATACAGCGTTCAAACCGAAACGAATGCCCACGAAGGAAATATAGCTCAGGCATTGGTTGTCTGACAGAGGTTTTTACCTGATTCGGCGGGAGCGCACGCAAACATATCGGTGAAGGCTGCCAAAAAGTCGTGCGGCTTGGAAAAAGCAGAAACCGTAGTTCCTCTCTTCCCGAACAGGCTTCCGGGCAACAGGGGCGGGTTAGAGTGTTCATAAGCCGCCCCTTCCAACCGACAACTTACTATTTTAATTTGGGCAGATTCGATAAGGCATTAGCGATATCCAGCGTCAAGGGGATCACGGTGCTATTCTTCTCACCGGAGATCTCAACCAGCGTCTGCAGATAGCGCAGCTGCAAAGCTGCAGGCTGGCTCTGGATTATCTGGGCCGCCTCAGCAAGGGTGCCGGCAGCTGCTTTCTCACCTTCGGCGTGAATAATTTTGGCTCTCTTCTCGCGCTCGGATTCGGCCTGTCGGGCCATGGCCCTCTGCATCGCCTCGGGGAGGAGCACATCTTTTACTTCAACCAGGGTAGCCCGGACTCCCCAGGGTTCCTCGCTCTGCTCGTCGATAATCTGCCTCAGCCTCAAATTAATCTGGTCCCGGTGGGCCAATAGCTCGTCCAGATCGGATTGACCCAAGACGCTCCGCAGTGTTGTCAGGGCCAGCTGGATGATGGCGTCCTGGTAGTTCTCGACGTTGATAATGGCCTTCACGGGTTCAATAACCATGAAGTAAACCACGGCATCAACCTTGACCGTGACATTATCCCGAGTGATGACTTCCTGAGGTTCGAGAACGGTGGTGACGATTCTCAGGCTGACCTTGGTCATCCGGTCGATGAAAGGCAGGATGACATTAAAGCCGGGATTTCTGGTTCCGATCAGCCGGCCGAAGCGCAGTACCACGCCCCGTTCGTACTGCTTGACTATCTTGACGGCGATGGCGATCAGAATCAGGACGACAATGACAATCAGAAAGGCAACCCAGGTATCCATTCTTCTTCTCCTTGTTCAATAGTTCCTATGCATGGCAAAAATAAAGTGCTTTTGAGACCGGCCGGTTCCGGCATAAGCTGCTCGCCCAATCAACTCCAGGCGCCTAATCCGGCAACCTCTGACGAAGCTTGGGTGAATACACCGAAGCTATCTATCGAAAAAGCATCAAGGCGTCGAAACCAGATGGTTACGACCGCCCATGCGGCGAAATGACACGGTAAGCACTTCCGGCGGCGGTTTTCCGGCCATGAAGACTGCTCGCCGCAGGAAAATGGGATCGCTGTTTGATCTGGCTTAACGACGGCCTTTTTGAGCGCCGGTTGCGAATCTGGGGCAGCCGCCAGAAAAGCACATAGACGCCGACAAACAGAAACACAAACCACGCAAAGCCGAAGAAACTCAGAAATGGTATCGCGATAACAGCAGCAGAATTGGGGCCGATCAGCACACCCTCAGAAGGCAAAGACGGCGTCGGGCGGGCACCGAAGTTTACAGAAGCCGCTGCCTTTGCCGCAGCGAAATCGGTGCCGCCATCATAAACGGCTTCCACCGGGTATTGCCCATACCGTTTGTCCTTGATCAGAAACTGGGCTTTCCCCTGTTCGTCCGTCGGGCGGCTTCCAAAATCCAGTGTGCCGAAAGACGTTTTCAGCGAGAGGCTAATGACCTGGTAGCTAAGTGATTGCCCCTTGGAATCCCGAAGCGTTGCGGTCACCTGCATTGCTGGACCGGCCTCGCCGCGGTCGGAAGATTCGGTCGGACTCCACCCGAGCAGGCGTCCGAAAAATCTGTCCAGAATGGATATCGGGTGCCCTCCGGATTGCATTAGAGTGGCATCCGGAGCCTTGGGGGCAGGAGCAGCTACCTGCTGATATTCCAACGTCAAGGTTGTAGGCTCCGGTGGTTTCGCCGGAGGTTTCTGCTCCGCCCGGGCAGTGCTGCCAGCTACAAGCAGGCATGCGGCGAGGACCATCGTTATGCCGGAGATTGAACCCCATTTTTGAGAAGCAGGCGTAGAAGCCGGCGCTGCCGCGCTTTCCACCAAAACTTCATCCTCACGCGTCTCCCAGATGGAAACCATCGGGAACACTTTGGTAAAGAGCATATACATCAGCAGGAGAACCGCCACACCCCCAAAGGTGATGGACCATTCCACCCAGGTGGGGTGGTAATGCGTCCATTCAAACGGAAGATTTGTATTCGGCAAAAATGGGTTGGAAAGCGTGGGGACAACGATCAGATAGCGCTTGGCCCCGGCGCCGATGATGATCAGAACAGACGTCAGCGCGATGGTGACGGGAGTATATTTCTCGAGTCGTTTCAGGCACAACACCGCCGTGATTGCGACCAAGGGGATAAAGAGCAACACAGCTTGGGTCGCCCACATCAGCACTGCGTAGTCGCCGAAGAAGAGCTGTTGTATCAAATGCTTATCCGGTCCCTCGATCTTATAGGCCGAGGTCAGATACTCGTTGATATTGAAGTAGAGGTAGAGCAGGGCGAAGGTGACGAGCAACATTCCCAGCTTTCGGAAGTGGAGTGGCTTGATGTAATCTTCCAGGTGGAGAACGTGAACCAGTATGTACATCGAGAGCACGACGGCCGCCGTTCCGGAATAAACGGCACCCATCACGAAGTAGGGGCCGAAAATGCTGCTGTTCCAACCCGGCCTGAGCGTCATGCCGAAGATCCACGAAACAACCGTGTGCACCGAAACGGCCAGGACGATCATGAAGACCGCCATCCCCGCGATACACCTCTCAAGCAGGTGCTGCTCCTCGGCAGTGCCGGTCCACCCGAACGTAAGCTTGCGGTAAAGCTTCCGACGCCAGGGTGCAAGCCCGGAGTGAGTGGAAAGCAGAGCCAGATCCGGAATCATTGGGAGGTAGAGGTAAAGGGCACAGCCGGCGAGATATGTGCTGACCGCGAACACGTCCCAAAGGATTACGGATTGCAGCCGTCCGTGGGTGAATAGAAAGGTCATCCTTTCCGGTCGCCCCATATCAATGATCACCATTGGCCCGCCGATGGACAAGGCAAACACCGTGATGGCTTCCGAGAGACGGGTGATTGGGTGTCTCCACGCCGAATTGGTCACACGCAGAATAGCGGAAATCAGCGTTCCCCCGTAACTGATCCCGGTGAAGAAGACAAAGTTCGAGATGTACAACCCCCAGGAAATCTGGTCGCGCAATCCAGTTACGATCAGTCCATAGCGAAGCTGTCGGATATAGCCGTAGACTCCCCAAAGTGCGACCGCGCAGAGCAGCCCAAAGCACGCATAGAACTGCCGCGACGTGTGAGTAAGGACACGCAGCATTTTGGATTCTCGATCGGAAGTCATGACTAGCTAGGCTCCGGTTTGGGCTCGCCTGGCGCAGGGAATTTGCGTTTGGCCGGTGGCAGGAAATAGACGCGCGGCTCCGTGCCCAGCTCTTCGAGCAGCCGGAAGCCAGCGCCCTGTTTCGTGATCTTGGAGAGCTGGATGGTTTCTCCCTTTGAGTTTGTCACCGCGTCCTCGTATTCGTCGCCCACATATACAGCCGCCATATCGCAGTGCTCCGCACAGGGCGGTAGTTTTCCCGCGCGCAGCCGATCGGCGCAAAAGTCGCATTTTTCGACCACGCCTTTACGATGGGGGTAGCTGCGTTCCATGGAATAGGGATGGGCGAGCTCTTGCGGGGTGTGGGGAGGTTCGCCCCAATTGAAGTAACGCGCCGAGTAGGGGCATTGGGCAATGCAATTCCGGCAACCGATACAGCGGTCCTGATCCATAATGACGATTCCGTCTGTGCGCTTGAAGGTGGCGCCTACCGGGCAACCGCGCACACAGGGAGGATTGTCGCACTGCATGCAGGGCCGGGGCAGGTAATAAGGCCCTGCCTCGGGATTGTCCAGGATTTCATAGACTTTAATCCATTCCTGCATCGCGGGCACAAAATGCATGCTGTTGCAGGCTTTCGTGCAGTCCTTGCAGCCGTCGCATTTTGCCAGGTCGATGACCATGGTCCACTTTTGATTGGAGGGAGCTACTGAGCGGGCCGGCAATGATCGCTGGAAAAACTGTGGCGTTTTTCCCTTTGAGCAAGCCGCAGAGGCGATCAGAATGCCGGCGCTGCCCCCCAGAAGCCATCGGAAGAAATCTCGACGTTGCGTACGCATAATTCAGCTCACTGAACAATCATTTTCATATTCATGTCATCGTGGCCTTTGCCGCATTTCGCAAGGCACTCGATCTTGTAGGTTCCCGGCGTAGCGGGAGTGACCAGGACAAATTCGTTTTTCCCTTCCTTCAAGCACTTGTTCCAACCCTGATCCTCGAATCCCTTGATGCTGAAACTGTGAGGGCAGCCGGGCCATTTGGGATCTTTCTCGTCTCCCCACTGCGAGGTGATTTGAAATTTAATCACCTCCTTTGGCTTCACCGTAATGACGGGCACCTTTGACCCGGCAACCTTAAATTTGTTGTCGCTGGTGGCGGTTATTTGAATCACTCGAGGCTGCTGCGCAAGCAACTGCAGCGAAGGGATGATCATCGCGAACAGTAGAAGCAATGCAACTTTGGAAATAGACTGCCGTCTCTTCCCAATTGACATGATTTCTGCCGTGTGTCTTTCCGGTTGAGTCTTATTGTTTTTCCGCACTGTATTTTTCCTTATTTTCTATGGTTTTTGACTTTGGCAAACCGATCGCTCATTGCGCAATCGAGCGCGGCAACGACGCTCACAATTCTTTGTGAGGTCGTACCACACCAGAAATAATATTAAAGTCATTTGGAAAATTGTCAATTTCACGGCGGAAAGGTTGCTTTCGGTCGATGCAACAAACCCTATTCCTCACCCCGTTTGAAAAACCTCGTCCACTTGATAGTCAGCATGTTTGTTTGGAAGTTATTCCCTTGTACGATCTGGTCAAGGTAATAGCTGCGTTGCAGATCAACCGAAAGGCGCCCGGCTTGCGGGAAATCATAATAAAGCGTACCGGCAACGAGAGGGAAAGTTAATGGGCCGACAGTGGGCGGCTCACCAGTGATTTGACTCGCGCCTGTGGTTCGCAAAAAGTTGCCGCTCAGGTTTATGCCAAAGTTCTTCACGGGCTTGACGGCCAGTCCG
>JBEKKY010000164.1:0-7817 GCA_050010475.1 Acidobacteriota bacterium
GGTCCCATAGGAAATAGGAATGTTTTCATAAAGCGATCTATCTGAAGTGGAAGCAGGATTCCGTACTGGGGAATTGGTGTACCCGAACTCTTCGTAGGCGATCACCCGGATAAAATCGGAAAGACAGACAAATCCGGGAACGCCCAGCAACGGGAACGTCAAGCGTCGCGAACCCAGGAAAGTCCGGAAGCCCGCCAGGTTTTCTCCAAAGGTCATCCGACCGCCGTTGTATCGGAAAACCGAGCGGTGTAGAATAGGGATCCGATGTTCTCCGTCAATCGAAACTTGCACGAGACGCTTAAAATCGCCTGGCATCGCCTTTTTGTCTTGGGACAACAGTTTGGGTGGGACGTTCTGCCGCGTCACTTCTATTCCTCGATCCCGGACATCGGAGAATTGCGGCGGACGGCCTCTTGGCGGCGCGCGTCGACGATGGTCGGCGTAGGCGGCGCGGACCTCGACGCGCAGATTCGCTTCGTCCGCGAGTGCTGCAGCGAGTCCCGGCAGGAGCGGCTTCGCCGGGGCGGCATCTACGAGCAGGCCTGCCGGGAAAATGGGGACGCCGGCTATGGAGCCGTCGAATCGGATGTCTTGTTTTGCTTCATCACGGCGAAGCGGCCTCGGAGAATCGTCCAAATCGGTTGCGGCGTTTCCACGGCGGTCATGCTCCTGGCGGCGCAGGAAGCCGGCTACCAGCCCGATCTGCTCTGCGTCGAGCCCTTCCCGACCCGCTACCTCGTCGCAGCGGCGGAGCGCCGATGGATCACCTTAGTCCGCGAGAAGGCTCAAAACGTCGAGTTGGGAACGCTGACGAATCTGACGGCAGGCGATTTCCTCTTTGTCGACTCCACCCACGCCGTACGCCCGGGCGGCGAAGTCAACCGGCTGATCCTTGAAGTGCTCCCCCGGCTGAGGGCCGGAGTCTTCGCGCATTTTCATGACATCTATTTCCCGTATGATTATCCGATGTCAGTTCTGAACACCCTCTTTTTCCCCGAAGAGAGCACGCTGCTGCACGCTTTCTTGATCAACAACAGCCGGTGGACCATCGCCGCCTCGCTGAGCATGCTTCACCATGCCCGGCCCGATGAATTGAAATCCCTGTTGCCGAACTACCGGCCCGCCGCTATGCAAGACGGTCTGCTGGGGGAACCTGACAGCCCGGGCCATTTCCCCAGCTCGGTTTATCTTTGCGCGACATAGACTGGAAGCGTTGCTCGTCCCATAGGAATGGGAATGTTTTCATAAAGCGATCTATCGGAAGTGGAAGCAAGGCGTAGTACCGGACAATTGAGGGAAAATGCAGCTAATGCCACCGATCGGCTCCAATAAATCTTCGGCAACTGTTTGATGATACTGTCGAATAGTGTATATTTGTGCGGATAGGTAAGCCGCGTGAAGGGGCGAAACATGCTGTCACGACAGGAGGCTGCATGCTACTTTGTTGCATGTACCATCGGGTAGAGGCGGATAAGGATTCCAATTCCCGCCTCATCCTTGAGCAACACTTTAGGTACATCAGCGAAAGTTTTAATGTGGTATTGCCGGGAGAAGCATTGTCAGACGACGTCCCGAACGTCTGTCTGGTTTTTGACGACGCAAGTTACAGCTTCTATCAATATGTTTTCCCCCTGCTTCGGCAAACAGGCATCCGGGTGCTCCTTGCGGTCGCGCCGAGATTCATTCTTGAGGCAGATGGCGGAATCGGGAGCGAAAAGCGCCTCAGCGTGCCGACGGACCAAATGATGCAGAGCACAACCTATGCAAATGCCGTTCCGTTTTGCACATGGGCGGAACTTCGTGAACTCTGCGGAAGCGGCCTGGTGAGGATTGCCTCACACTCCTACTCTCATAAAAATTTGCTCTTTTCGCGTCACCTTGACGATGAGATCAAAAAATCGGAAGAGGTGATCGAGGAGAAATTGCTACAGCCGGTGGATTCCTTCGTATATCCCTACGGCCAATTCAACGCTTCGGTCGCAGAGCAGGTCGGCGCACATTACCGGTACAGTTTCGCCGTTGGAGCGGGCGACAACGTGTCGTGGCGTGGAGTTGGCGGCATCCTGTTTAGAATCGCCGCAGACGATCTGCCCGATCCCACCTCAATTTTCAGCCGATCCAACTTGATGAAATACAGATTGTTACGTTACAGGCTGTATGCAAAGAAGTGGTACTACATGAACCATAGAGTTCCAGTGTAAGATCTGCCGACCGTTTCATTGGTTGTTAAAATTCTTCTCGTCCACAATTACTACGGGTCAAGTGCGCCAAGCGGTGAGAATACAGCTTTTATGGCCGAGGCGGCATTGCTGAAGAGTGAAGGGCACACCGGGCAATGCCGAAGTCTACGGTACTATAGGAAATTGGAAGGTTCACATAAAGGGATTTATCTGAAGTGGAAGCAAGATGCCGTACTGGGGAATTGAGGGAAAATGCGGCTTATGCCGCCCATCGGCCCAACCCAATGACTTGTTTCGGGGTCGGACCCATTCCTTGTGGAAGGCCGATTTTTCATTTGCTAATCCAAAATCGTGAATCTTTCACTTCTGGATAGTTGAAAACAATCGCCTTCTCAATTTTGGCTGGGTTTGGATGCGCTGACTTTCTCGCGGGCATAGTTCGGGATGCACTCCTCAAACATACTTTTGATAATCCATTAGAATTGTTTGTATGCACTGGATTTGTGCAAAATCACGGCCTTTAAGCAAGCGTGCGAATAATCCGGATCGCTTGAAAACACAAAACGGGAGATCCATATCGACGATGCTCAGATTGAGGACTTTCCCTTCAAAATCGTAAGACAATTTTATGCCGATCATTCGCTGGTTGATTTCGGAGAGCTAAACCGCTCGCATCCAAAGAAGTCTCAATATTTGGCATCGTTTATGGCATGATTGAAATAATCTGGAGAAGAAAGGAGCAAGACTGATGGCAGGTGCATTCTGTGTAACAATAACTCATTGTCGTACGGATGGAGATAAAGCAACTCTGGGCTTCGTGGTTGCCAATGCGGCACTCGGCAGCGAGAAAGATACGATGGTATTCCTGAGCACGGACGGCGTGTGGTGCGCGGTAAAAGGTGAAGCAGAAAAAATTAAGGAAGGGCCGCCGTTCGCTCCGCTTAAAGAACTCATCGACAAATTCGTTGCAGGAGGGGGCAAGATACTTGTGTGCACGCCCTGCATGAAGAAACGCAATATCGGTGAGGACCAGCTAATCAAGGGCGCTACGCCGGCTGGAGGAGCGGCACTGGTGGAATGGCTTGCGAATGGCTCTCCGTCAGTCGCATATTGAACAATTCCTGCGGGCTGAATTATGGATGGAAAAGTCGACCTCGAATCGATTAAACCGGATCACGTTTTTGATGGGGGGGATCTGGACTGCGGCTGCGGTCTGATCCTTCTCATCCGTGAGAACATGCTCCGAGTGCCCGAACACGGCATTTTCGAGATGCGGAGCCGGGAGTCCACCGTGAAGAATGACCTCCCGCCGTGGTGCAGAATGGTCGGTCTTGAGTATTTGGGTTTTCTTGAAGCCGAGGGCTTCACCAGATACTTTGTCCGCAAAACGGTAACTGCGGTCGAGGAGGGAAAAAGCCTTGAGAAGGACAAGAGCAGAGCAAAAGAGTATGAATGGAGAGCCAGGGCACGCGCCACGGGAGGGCTGAAAAGTACTGTCTATTGCAGAAACTTTTCTCTCGAGGTTGGACAGCCAGCCAGTTTCGAGGCATCGGATAAGCATCCATCGGCAGTCGAATATCTTCTTGCAGCGCTTGCAGGTGATCTCACTACGGGATTTGCCACCGAATGTGCAAAAAGCAATTTAGCGGTTGACGATATCGAGATGACCATCAACGGCAAACTAAGCAATATCCTCGCTCATCTGGGTCTCGAAGAAGGAGACCCCTCGTTCTCTTCAATAGAAATGAAGCTTTTTGTCTCATCGTTCGAAGACCAGGCAAAGGTTCGAGAAGCGTGGGATCGGACGCTGGGGCGCTCACCTTTGGCCACTACGCTCAAGAAAGCGGTTGATCTGAAAACCAAACTCTCTATCCTCTAAGACACAAATCCGGCGGTTGTAACGACAAAAATATGTTTTCAGTAACACAAGTCGGAAGCTGGCCTCGTTCAAGGGAACTGCTAAAAGCATTGCGTGCGAAGCAGAAAAACGAGATTTCACGAGAACAATTCAATTCTATTGCCGACGAAGAAGTCCGGCGATGTGTGCAGATTCAGCTCGATGCAGGGGTTGACATCATCGTAGACGGGGAACAAAGGCGGGACAATTTCTACTCCTTCATTACGGATAAGGTCTCAGGCACTCGTCTGATGTCTCTGGCAGAGATGCTCGAAACGGTTGAGGATAAAGCCGGCTTCGAAGAGATGCTCACAACTCTGGATGTTCCGGCCTCAGCGATCAAAAATCCCACATGCATGGGCAAGCTGTCACGGCAAGAGCCTTTGGCCGTTAACGAACTCAGGTTTTTGCGAAAACTTACGGACAAACCGGTCAAGATCACTCTTCCCGGCCCCTATCTGCTGACTCGGGCGATGTGGGTCGGGCATTTCACCTCAAAGGCTTATGGCGACAAGCAGGAAATGGGAGATGACGTGGTAAGAATCCTTCGGGAGGAACTCATGGATCTGGCTGCCGAAGGATGCGAGTTTGTGCAGTTTGACGAGCCCGTTCTCACCGAAATTGTCTTTTCGAAGGAAAATGAGCGGCGGACATTCATGTGAGCCACTCTCGCGACCCGCCGGGATGCGGGTTCTGAACTGGAATATGCAGCGGAGCTTCTGAACCGGGTCATCGAAGGAGTGCAAGGACTGCGAATTGGCCTTCACGTCTGCCGCGGCAACTGGAGCCGTTCCGAGGAGGTGCTTCTTTCCGGAGATTACGAGCCGCTCATCCCCTGCTTCAAGAAGATCGGCGTGAAACAGTTCGTCCTCGAATATGCCACGCCACGAGCCGGCGATGTGGATGTCGTGGGAAGATCGCTCTCGGATCGGGAAATCGGACTTGGCGTTGTTAATCCGCGAACCGAGGAAATTGAAAGCGTTGAAACCATCATCCGTAATGCGGAGAGGGCGCTCAAGTATTACCGGCCGGAACAGATCTTCCTCAATCCCGACTGCGGTTTTGGATGTTTCGCCAACAGATGCGTCAACGACGAAGAGAGCGCCGCGCGCAAGATGAGAAACATTGTGAAAGCGGCACGCCACCTGAGGGAAAAACACGGATAGGAATAGAAAAGCGAGCATTATCCTCCGGTGTTCAGGGTAGCGGTATGCATGAAGAACTGGATCCAGAAGATCAGATCAAACTTGAAGCTTTATTGCGCGATATAAAATCGTCGAAGGGTCGTCCCTGCGATGAGTGTGGAGGGTCAATCTGCGGCCACGAAGCCTTGATGAGCCTCACCATGGGATTCAAAGACGCTCCCAGATGCTGGTCTTGCCTTGCCGCCGCGATGGGATATGAGAGAGAGGCTTTAAGGGACCACATCTTTGCCTATATCGCTCATCGATCTTGCCATTACCAGGGATGGCGATGGGCAAGCCGAGAGGAAGGATTTGAGCCCGGCCAACTCCCGCGTTGTCTCTGGCCGGCTGCATCCACAGGTAACACCGATCAAGAATGGAAGCTATCGAACTCAGTTCTGAATGAAATGCCGATTCCCGGCGTGGATTCGAATTACGATGCAGAATGGGATGCGGACAATATCGGATGCGGAGATCTCGTGCTGGAACTTCGCAACAGGATAAACACTCTGAAACCCGGCCAGATTTTCAAACTGAGGGCATTGGATTCGGGTGCGCCCGAGGATTTGCCTGCATGGTGCCGGATGACAGGCCATACGCTCATCGGTTCCCAGCACCCGATATATCTGATTAAACGGAAGTCAAACTAAATCCTAAATGCATTGGCCCTCCAGGCAGCATTCCTGCTTTCATCGAATTGCCAGGATGTAATTGGCTTCTGTATAGCGAGAAGTAACATAACCGGTCCTGCCCAAGATTTTCACCGAATCGAACCCGGCCTTCCTCAGCGCATCAAGATAAGCCCTGCCAAGGATAGCTCCGGCTATTCAGGTTGACCATGCATCCGTGGTTCCCGAGATCACCGCGGTGTCGAATCCGACCGGTACTTCCAAAGAGCGCGCAATCATTCCTGCCAGATCGCAATTTGCCCAGCCCGGCTTTGGAGTCGATGTGATGTGACCAAAGGCGGGAGATCGGGGATTGAGATCCACTGGCCCGAAAGAACCGATCCCCACCGCGCGGATCGGGGCGTCGCTGTTCCGGAAAAAGCTGATGGCCTCTCTCATCATCGATTCGGGCGTTGCGGTCTGGATTTGAACGGATTTCAGATCATCAGGTCCCGTGCCGATCCCGCATAAAAACTTTGTGCCGCCGGCCTCAATTGCACCGAACAAAGCTGTTTCTCCTTAGGGAGTATTAAAACGCCAGTGCTACCGGCACTAGGGTTCTTTATAGTATTTCATTCCAAAAGGAAGAATCGATCATGATATACCTGTTTTTTAGAAGCGAGCAAAATGTATGCTTTCATATCTGATTACAGGGCTGACTTATGGTTTTGCCGCCGCGGTCACTCCTGGTCCTCTTTGCATGTATCTGATCTCACAAGCCATTGCCGCGGGCTGGCGGCGGACGATCCCGGCGGCGTTTTCGCCGCTGGTCAGCGACGTCCCTGTGGCAATACTGGTCTTGACCGTCCTAAGTCAGGTGCCATCCGGTGTTGTGCAGTATTTGCGGCTCATCGGGGGAATATTTATTCTGTACCTGGCGTTTGAGGCATGGCAATCGTGGCGCAACTTTGAAGCGAAAAGCTCTGTCCCTCCCCAATCCAACTCCAACAGCTTATGGAAAGCGGCAGTTGTGAACTGGCTGAATCCAAATCCATATCTGGGCTGGAGTGTTGTTTTGGGTCCCATCGTGCTGAGTGGCTGGCGGCAGTCGCCGGAAAGAGGAGTTGTTTTGCTTCTGGCGTTTTATGTAACACTGATAGGAACAATGATCGCGATGATCATCCTTTTTGCAGCTGCCAAGGCCCTCGGACCGAAGGTGAGAAAGAACTTGATAGGCTTGTCATCGATCGGGATGGCTTATCTCGGCCTGTATCAATTATGGCTCGGAGTTATAAATTTAACTGCGAAGTAAGCGTTTGCGCGTTCACGGGTTCACGCGTTACCGCGTAAACAAAGAAATGCACCGCTCCATGAGAATCAGTCCTCTTTTCAGCCTCTGCATTTTGATTTCAGTCCAGGTCTGCATGGCGCGCGAAGACGTCTGGACTGAAGCCAGGAGCCCGCATTTTACCGTCATCAGCGATGCTTCCCCAATGCAGGCAAAGAAGACGGCAAAATCGTTCGAGCAGTTCCGGGTGCTGCTTGAGGATTTTCTGCCCCCCGATCGCAAGATGGATGCCGGATCTCCTCTCATCGTTTTTGCGATGAAGGACGGCGACGGCTTGAAAGCTCTCCTTCCCAAGGATCGGCTGAAAAAGAATGCAGCAGAGACGGCAGGCATTTTCATGGGTAATTCAGAAATGCGTTTCGTCGCGCTCCGGCTTGATGTTCCGGGTGATTGGGTAAACCATACCGTCTATCACGAATACGTTCACATGGTCATGAGATTAAACTATCGGAGGCTGCCGCTATGGCTGGACGAAGGCTTGGCGGAACTGCTCGCGTTTGCCAAACTTTCTGACAGGAAATCCAGCTTGGGAGATGAAAGTCCGGAATTGCTTCGCCATCTGCGGTCGCAATCCAGGATACCGCTCCCGGTTCTCATGAC
>JBEKKY010000165.1:0-7741 GCA_050010475.1 Acidobacteriota bacterium
CCGCTGCAGGGGAATGTGGTTCCCCCCAGAATTCCCGGCGCCCAGATGAGCTTGTTTTCAAGTCCCAGGGGATCGCAGGTAGGCGGCACTTCGCGCGCAATAATGGCATCGCTCAGGCCTCTGCCTCCAAATTTTTTCAAGGCCTCCGGGACTTCCTCGAACGTTGCGGTTAAAGCTGATAGATTAATCCGTAATAGTTTAGCCATTGGCGATCCTCGTGCTAGATGTGATTCCCTTTACTTACAAAAACCTGCCTGCCGACGCTATCCGCGCAGTTGCGACCTGCTGCGCTATCGTCGCAATAATCAATATAGTCGGATTGATAAGCTTTTGCCACAAAAACTGGAAAAGCAGTCGTCAGTCGTCAGTGGCCAGAATCTGAGATCCATCCTCTGATTACTGGCGACTGGCGACTGACGACTGGCGACTTTATTCGCCTTGACGGTTTGTTGACGCGCGCGGGATAATGCCACGTTTATGGCCGAATTCTTCCATGTAGTCCCCGCAGACAATTTCATTCAGCTGCTGGGCAGATTTAACAGGCTCTTGTCTGAGCGCGTTCCGCTGGATGCCTCGCTGGGCAGAATTCTATCCAAAGAAGTGGTTTCCCCGGAGGATTTGCCGGAAGGCGCTCGTTCCACTGTAGATGGTTTTGCGGTCCGCGCGGAGGATACCTTCGGCGCCTCCGACTCAATCCCGGCCTTATTGAATCTTGTTGCTGCCGTTCCAATGGGAGTGATGCCCGACTTTACTCTTAATGCGGGAGAAGCGGCTCAGATTCCGACCGGCGGCTTTCTGCCCCGGGGCGCAGATGCCGTGGTGATGGTGGAATACACTAACTCGGCCGGTCCGGATGCAATAGAAATCGCGCGTCCGGTAACGCTCAAAACAAATGTTTTGGAAAAAGGCGAGGACGCTAAAACCGGGGATCCGTTGCTGGCGCCAGGAAGAGCAATGCGCGCTCAGGAGATCGGTTTTTTGGCAGCCCTGGGAATCATGGAGGTTGAGGTCTACAAACGCCCCCGAGTAGCGGTAATCTCCTCCGGCGATGAAGTAGTCCCGATAGAGCATAGGCCCGAATTGGGCCGGATACGCGACGCAAACGGCCATTCAATTTCCGCGCTCATTCGTTCTTTGGGAGCCGAGCCTCTTGTCTTTGACATCGTACCTGATAATGCGGAAATGCTTGCCGGAACACTCAGGGACGCATTGGCTCAGGCCGACGTGATAACGATCTCCGGCGGCAGTTCTGTGGGCGTCCGCGACTTGATGGTTGAGGTGGTCTCCAGCCTGCCCGGAGTCGAGGTGTTGGCGCACGGTGTGGCAATACGTCCCGGCAAACCGACACTCCTGGCAGACCAGAGGGGAAAAGCAATCATCGGCCTGCCTGGGCACCCGGTGTCGGCCTTGATTGTCGCACAGGTTTTTCTAGCTCCCTTCCTGAGGTATCTTCAGGGGGGTGCGCTAAAAAAAGGTCCGCTTGGACATCCATTGATGGCTGTGCTGGCCACGTCTGTTCATTCAACAATAGGCCTTGAGGAATTCGTCAGAGTCAGACTTGAGGAAACCGCAGGCCACAGCTATGCTGCACACCCTGTTTTTGGAAAATCCGGCATGCTTTCCACAATGGTCAAGGCTGAAGGCATAATCACAATTCCCATGAATGCAGAGGGATTTTCCAAGGGTGACCTGGTCCAGGTCATCCAGCTATAAAATTGGTTTATGCGTTTGCGCGTTTACGCGTGAACGCGTAAACCCATAAACGGATTTCAATGACTTCAAAACGACAGACTTACCGCAATCTGAAACCTCTGAAAGAAGCCCAGGAGATTTTTTTCTCCCGTTTTCGAAATCTGCTCATGGGGCCGGAAACCGTAACTGTCCGGAAGGCGCTGGGACGGCTGCTGGTGGAACCCGTAAAAGCGAAAAGATCCGTGCCCGCTTATAATGCCGCAGCGGTTGACGGGATGGCCGTTCGTGCCGCCACCACATTCAGCGCGTTTCCAGAGACGCCGGTCTGGCTGCCCATTGGCAGTGAAGCGATCCAGGTCAACACGGGCGATCCCCTCCCGGATGGCGCGGATGCGGTCGTTATGATTGAAAAGGTCGAAATCTCCGGGGACCGTTGTGAAATCCGGGACTCCGTGTATCCCTGGCAGAATGTCCGGAAAACCGGAGAGGACATAGTAAAGGGAGAAATTCTGCTTCCTGCTTGCCATCGAATCCGTTCCTACGATCAGGGAGCATTGCTGGCGGCCGGAATACTCGAGGTGCAGGTCTTTCGCAAGCCTCGCGTGCTCATCATTCCGACTGGCGATGAGATTGTCTCACCCGAAGAGGTCCAGGATCCGGTCCCGCCCGGTGTCATCTTGGAAGTGAATGGGCAGGTCCTGGCATCAATGTCCGCCGAATGCGGGGCTGAAAGTACGCTGGCGCCGACAGTGCCGGACGTCCTGGAAAAAATCAAGGAGGCGGTAAGCTCCGGGCTGGCAGCCGGCTATGACATCGTTCTTACAATCGCGGGATCGTCGGCAGGATCGGAAGACTTCTCTCCGACGGCATTGTCTCAACTGGGGGAATTGCTGGTGCATGGAGTGACGGTGATGCCCGGCAAGCCGACTTTGCTCGCTTCTGTGCAGAGTCACCCCGTCGTAGGAATCCCAGGATATCCTGTCTCCGCCGTTATTTCCTTTCGCGAGTTCGTCCGGCCGCTGCTCTTCCGGATGCAAGGGCTACAGCCGCCGGATGCCGAAAAGATCGAAGCCGTTATGGGCCGCAAACTTCCCTCCAAACCCGGACTGGAAGAACATGTGCGCGTCATTCTAGGCAAAGTGGGCGAACGCGTCATCGCGATTCCGCTCGCAGGAGGAGCGGGAATGATGACGTCACTTGTGCGCGCGGATGGCATTCTTCGGATTCCACCGGAGATCAGCGGCTACTCCGAGGGTGAAAAAAGTACGGTCGAGCTTCTGACATCGGAAAAAGCGCTGAACAATAGACTCCTTGTAATCGGCTCTCACGATCTCACGATCGATTTGCTTGCCAGTTCTATCAAGGAGCGTTCCGAGGGAAGAATCACAATTTCTTCCAGCAACGTCGGGAGCATGGGAGGACTGTTCGCCATTGAAAAGGGAATCGCGCACTTTGCAGGCTCGCATCTGCTTGATACCCGCACCGGCGATTACAACGTGTCCTACATTCACCGATATGTAAAGAACACACCCGTCGCGCTTGTCACACTGGTTCATCGCTGGCAGGGTTTGATGATCGCCGGAGGCAATCCTAAAAACATTCAGGGGATTGCCGACCTCACTCGTCCAGATCTCTCTTTCATTAACCGTCAAGCGGGTTCGGGCACCCGCATACTGCTCGACTATGAATTACAGAAGGCCGGCATCGATCCCGCATCCATTGCCGGATACCGCAGCGAAGAGTACACGCACATGAGCGTCGCGATGGCCGTTACCTCGGGACGGGCGGATGTCGGGCTGGGAATCCTGGCTGCGGCAAAGGCTTTGGATCTTGACTTCATTCCGGTATCTCGTGAACGCTACGATCTTGTCATTCCCGTGAATCTGCTCCGGGATGAGCGTATTGAGCTCTTACTGGAAATCATCCGGTCTCCAGGCTTTATCGAGCAGGTTCTTGCGTTGGGAGGATATGAAGTCGCGGAAACCGGCAAGGTTCAGGAACTATAGACATTTTTCACTTGAACAACATGTGCGGACGGGTCTCCAGACCCGTCCGGCTTTTCAGTTATATCCACGTCCGGGTGTGACGGCTCTGGAGAGCCGTCCCCACATATTTATTTTTGTATTGCGATCACGACAGCGATTCCGATTCCGATACCGAATGGTCAACACTCATAATAAAATGTTTTTTTGCCTGTGCGAGTAATCCATGTCCACCTCGAGAACAAAGCGCGGCAGTGCTAAGTCATCCCCAAAATCTACCCTGATCAAGATTCTTGTGCTGCTGGCAATCATTCCGTCGATCGCCGCCGCTGTTTTCTTAATCCACTATTACTACATCTTCGACGGAACCATCGAAGCGAAGCTGGGCAGGCGCTCTCGTCTGGCCGAAACAAGGATCTATGCCGCTCCCACCGTTCTTTTTCCGGGAAAGAATATGAGTTGTCCGGAATTGGAATCCAGGGTTCGGAGACTCGGTTATCAAGACAAACCCGGACCGAATGAATCCTTGTACCAGCTGGGGAAACCCAACCATCTGATCGTCTACAACGATCCTTCCGTCCCCATCGATGCAAATCGCAAAGTTGAAATCGCCTGTTCCGGGAAAACAATCAGTTCAATCAAGGACTTGTCAACCGGGAATGGAATTGAGCAATTCTCGTTACAGCCTGAACTGCTCAGCAATGCGATTGATAAAAATCGGGAGAAGCGCCGTCTCGTATCTTACCAGGAAATACCACAGGTCTTGATCGACGCCGTGCTGGCTGCGGAAGACAGACGCTTCTTCAGCCATGCAGGGATTGATCCCATCCGCATTCTGAAAGCCTTGATCATCGACATCCGCGAAGGAGAAACCGCTCAAGGCGCGAGCACGCTGACTCAGCAGTTTGTGAAGAACTACTTTCTTACGCCCGAGCGCACCTGGCGGCGCAAGTTCGCAGACGCCTACATGTCCATCCTGCTCGAAAAACGATTGTCAAAAACTCAAATCTTCGAGCTTTACAGCAACGAAGTCTACCTTGGCCAGGTGGGCTCTTTCAGCATCGTCGGATTCGGCGAGGCGGCGGATGCCTTTTTTAACAAGAGCGTCAAAGATTTAACCCTGGGAGAAGCAGCAACTCTGGCGGGCATTATCACGGCGCCGAACCGGCACACTCCGTTCAGATATCCCGAACGGGCTACGATGCGACGGAATCTGGTCTTGGATGAAATGGCCGAATACGAAATGATCTCGCCCAAAGAACGCGATGAAGCAAAATCTCAACCCCTTTCAGTCAAAGCGACTTCCATCCTGAATTACTCCGACGCGCCCTATTTCGTGGATTACGTTCAAGACCAGCTGATCGAGAAATATGGAGATGATGGGCTCGCCCGAGCGAAATTCAGAGTGTACACAACCCTCGACTCGGATCTCCAGCAGGCGGCGTTCGAAGCAATGCAATCTGGCTTGAAAGAGCTGGATTCTTACTTTGCAAGACGCAGGCAGCCGGTGCCTCCCGGGGCCGTGCAGGCAAGCCTGATCGCAGCCGACCCCAAAACCGGTCATATCCTCGCCATGCTGGGCGGAAGGAATTACGGCGCCAGCCAGTTCAACCGCATTACGCAGTCCAAACGCCAGCCCGGAAGTATTTTCAAGCCGTTCGTCTATGCGACGGCGCTGGAGACCGCCTATAGCAGTCCGACGCCTCTGACCCTGGCATCAACCGTGCTCGACCAGCCGACGCAATTCACGTTCGACAGTCTCGAATACGAACCCAAGAATTTTAAGGAAGAGTACATGGGACAGGTGACGTTGCGACAGGCGATCACAAAATCCCTGAACGTAGCAACAATCAAGTTTGCCGAGAAGGTCGGATACGAGAAGGTCACCGAACTGGCCCAACGTCTGGAGCTGAACGAGAAAATCAAGCCTTATCCGGCCATGGCGATCGGCAGTTTCGAAATAACACCGCTCGAAATGGTTCGGGCTTACACAGCCTTTGCGAATGGAGGGCTGTTGTCCGACTTGACTGCGCTCCTCCAAATCCGCGACTCCAATGGAAGCCGGATATCCATAGAACAGCCGAAGCCGAAGCAGGTCCTGACGCCTCAAATCGCATTTCTGGTCACTTCCCTGCTGCAATCGGTCATCAATAACGGAACCGGCGCAGGGGCACGGGAGCGAGGATTTGTCCTGCCGGCTGCAGGAAAGACGGGAACTTCCCATGATGGATGGTTTGCCGGTTACACTCCGGACCTGCTCTGCATCGTCTGGGTGGGATTCGACGACAACAGGGAATTGGGTTTGTCGGGCGCCCAATCCGCGCTGCCCATCTGGACGGAGTTCATGAAAAAGGCCACCGCACTCAGGCCTTTGAAAGGCGAGGATTTTGCCGTGCCCGAGGGAGTCCTTGAAGTGGAAATCGATCCCACGACCGGGCTGCTCGCCACGGAGCGCTGCCTGCAACGGGAAAAGGATTATTTCATCAAGGGAACCGAACCGACCCTGCAATGCTACGGAAACAACTACGAACAGTCGGTCGGGAGCGGCGCCCCTGTCAGCATCTACTCAACTCCTTCTAAAGAAAAATAAAAAACGCCACGGATTCCCCGGGAGCGCGGCCGTCTCGGCCGCTACTGCCTCTCTTGCCGGCATGCAGGCGGGACGCCTGCGTTCCCGGGAAATCCGTGGTTTTTTGTTCTGCCGTTATCGGGATAGAAGGAGATTGCCCAGGACGAGAGCATCCATTTGCGTTGTGGCGAAGCAGTGCAAAGCGTCCTGCGGAGAGCAGACAATCGGTTCATTTTCGTTAAACGATGTGTTGAGAAGAAGCGGGATGCCGGTCCGCCGCCGGAATGCTTCGATCAGATTCCAGAACTTCGGATTCGTGGTCTTGGAAACGGACTGCACGCGTCCCGTTTGGTCGACATGTTTGATCGCAGGAATTTTCGGGCGATGTTCCGGACGCACTTTAAAGACCATCAGCATGAACGGCGACTCGAACGCATCCTCGAAATACTCGTTCAGATATTCTTCCTGCACCGAAGGCGCAAACGGCCGGAAGCTTTCGCGGTGTTTGATCCGCAGGTTCAGCACATCCTTGATCTGTTCCTGTCTGGGGTCGGCGAGAATGCTTCGGTTCCCGAGAGCTCGCGGGCCGAGCTCCATGCGGCCCTGAAACCACCCGACAATCTTGCCGGCGGCCAACAGATCTGCGGCTCGATCTTCGATATCGTCAAACCTTTCGTATGGGGCGCCAAAAGCACGCAGCGCAGCCTCCAATTCCTGCTCCGTGTATTCAGGGCCGAGATACGCATCGCGCATTATGTAATTTCGCGGATTCCCCAGCAGAGTGTTCCAGATGTGGAAGGCCACTCCAAGCGCAGTGCCGCTGTCACCCGCGGCAGGCTGAATAAAAATCTCACGAAAGGGAGTGTTTTTGAGAATCAAGCCGTTTGCCACACTGTTGTAAGCCACGCCTCCAGCCATGCAGAGGTTCGTTGAACCGGTGCGCTCATG
Organism: Acidobacteriota bacterium; assembly: GCA_050010475.1. Lineage (GTDB taxonomy): Bacteria > Acidobacteriota > UBA6911 > UBA6911 > UBA6911 > UBA6911. Next base: position 7,192 of record JBEKKY010000165.1, read on the forward strand.
AAGATCATTCAGGATCCGGAATAAATGGAATTCCAGGCATTTCTGCATCGAGGCAGCAATGTCCCGATGATGGTTCGTAATGTCTTCCTCCGGTTGTCTCGACGGCCCAAACACTTCGCATAACTTATTCGAATAGATCCTCCCGATATAGGGCGTCCCCTCGTCCCAGCTCATTTCGATCCCGCTGATGTGGTGAGTGAAATACTCGAGATTCAGCTCGAAGGCGTTGTGCCCGGCCGGCCGCACGATTTCCAGCATTTTCTCAAGATGGCGGGATTCGCCGTAGGGAGCCAGACCCATCACTTTCCCTTCATCGCCGTAATTTTCGAATCCGAGATATTGACATATCGCAGTGTAAAACAGTCCCAGGGAATGAGGAAACATCACCGAACCGATCTCATCCACGCGCCCGCCCACGCCGTGTCCCTGCATGGTGCTGCATAAATCGCCGAATCCGTCGACCGACAGCACTGCCGCCTCCTTGAATGGGGAAACGAGGAAGGCGCTTGCCATATGAGCCTGGTGGTGCTCCAGATTATGAAAGGGCATG
>JBEKKY010000166.1:0-7720 GCA_050010475.1 Acidobacteriota bacterium
ATTCCGGCCGCTCCGGTCAGTGCCCGAAGCTGTTCTTCTGAAACCGAATTCACGTTTATTTTCCCCGATTCATCCTGAATGTCCACCTTATACTCGCCGCCGCCCAGACTGCCCGTCACTAGTCCAAGATCCAGAGGATCGGGCGCCTCCTGCAGTTCTGGCTGATTTATCCGGGGCATGGCTCTCTTCTGCAAGAGCTGATAAATGGTTGATTCTATGCCCCCCCTCGCTATGAAATATGCTTTCTCCAGAGATTGCGAATTCCGGGCTGCCGCCACTTCGACGAAGGTCTCTCTGGAAAAGCTCAGCGCAATGACGGCAAGGGCAGTCAGGATCCACAGCAACGCAATGAGAATGGACCCGTCTTGATTAATCGGCAGTGGAAATTCGATAGAAGCAAGATTTCGGCTAATAGGAGATTTTGGACCAACCGAAGTCCTGCTGCCCACTGCCCACTGCCTGCTGCCCACTGTATTGCTCATCTTGCCACCGGCATTCTGACGCCAAGCGGACCGAAAGGGTTGATGTTGATAGGGTTGATAGGGTTGATCCCTGTCTGGTAGAACTCGGCCTTAATCGGCACAACCATGTGCCGGTTCAAGGTATTTCCTTTGGGATCACGGGACATCATGGTTACCGATACTGCCAAGGGCAGTGTGTGCAGCTTTTGTCCGTCCCATTCCTGAACCCATTGGGCTGGATTGTTGGCATCCCCGGGATCAAAGTATTCAAAAAGGCAGCTCGAGAGCTTTTCGAAAATGGGTGTTGCCTTCGATCCACTTGGGGAAACCTCCTCATCCGGCATCTGCCCGAGATAGCGGGCCTCCTTTTCAACCAGCGCATAGTCTCCCTCGGAATCCTGATCGACTTCGTAGGAAACCAGAGTGAGGCCCGGACTATCCTGGAATAGGAGAGAATTCAGGCTTATAAAGCGAAGACCGTTTTCCGTGCCGTTGAATATCAACGTGCCTGCTCCCGGCTGCTGCGGATCAGCAGGCGCGGACAGCCCGTAGGCAGACGCCATTTGTTTCCGGACTAGATTCAGAATGCCCCGATGATGCTGATTCGCATCCATGAATTCCGTACCTCGGGACCATGAGCGGAGACTGATTCTGAAAATCGCCCAGAGGCCGACCGCCATCATGGCGACAAGAGTTACGGCTACGATCATCTCCAGCAGCGTGAATCCTGACTGGCCGGAAGCGCCGGCGTCCCGGTCGAACAGAACTGAACGTCCTTTTTCGGAGAAAATCATCGGGTCCTCATCATCTGATCTTCAGGGAGCGTCTTCACTATTTTCAGCGTCTGCAATTGATAATCCGACCCCATGGAATCGGGGCTGAACATCTCGACCGTATAACGGAGCAGTTTCACCTGCATGTTTAGCGCAGGAGCACCGGGCTGTAACTTCGACTGGAGCTGATCGGCAGAGGGCGAAGCATAATCTTCCACCCGCACAGACCAGCGGGTGCCGTCCTCAAAATCTCCGGTCAGGGTTGTGGGTTGGCGGATCGAGTCATCGAGAAGGGTCAGTTCCATTACTGCTTCCGCGTGTTCTACGGTGCGCGTCCGCAACTGAACTTTTCGAATATTGCTGAGCGAACCGGAAATTAGGGATAACGCCAGTGCGGCTCCAATTGCCAACACTGTCAGAGACACCAGAACTTCGAGCAGAGTAAAGCCCGATGACCCGGGACCAAAGGCGTCCCGCCTGCATGCCCGAATAGCCGATGCCTGCGGCCGGGACGGCCGCGTTCCCGGGAGCATTGCATGAGCGAATAGGGCTCTTATTGCGTTCACTGGAAATTCTCTCCTGCACCCAGTTCGATGCGGGCCCCCCCGGTGATCGGGTCCGTAATGATCCGAAGATAGGCCCCGGTATCGGATTTCAACAATACTTCCGCATTCTCCGCACTTCCGTTGGGCAGGAACCGGACAACCAACGGGCCCTCCGTCACCTCAGTTCCTGCCAGCGCCAGCCGATAAATCTTTACGTCCCGAGGCAATCCGTACCTTCGGGATCCATCGCCCAAATCGTCGGACAAGATCAATTCCTGTTTCTCCCGGTCCACTGCAACCCGCATCCCAGTCTGCTCCGTGACCGCTTTTTCGCGTGCATAACGGAATGTGTTCAGGATGTCTCGTCCCGTCGTCCGAAGACGAATCGTCGTTGAACCTCGCGAGAGGGAGGGATACGCCACCGCCATGACCAGTGCAATTACGAGCACCACAATGATCAGTTCCAGCAGAGTAAAGCCTTGGTCGCGAGATCGCTTCATAATGTGCTCATTTCCAACTGCAGACGTCGTCGTCCGTCCCCTCGATGCCATCGGGTCCGGCGGAGAAAAGGTCATAGTCGCCGTGCAAGCCCGGACTCCGGTATAAAAATGGTTTTTGCCATTGATCCTTTGGAACCTCCTTCTGGAGATAGGGACCTTTCCATGAGTCGAAATTGCCGGGGTTCCGAACCAGGGCATCCAATCCTTCTGGAGTGCTGGGGTAACGTCCCATGTCAAAGGAAAACATCTGCAAAGCACCCTCGATTTCCTTTATTTGAATCTTCGCAATTTGCTCCTTACCCTTTGCGAGTTTGTCGTAAACCCTTGGTGCTACGACAGCAGCCAGAAGGCCCAGGATCACAAGGACAACAATGAGCTCAATAAGAGTAAATCCCTTCTCAGACCTACGGTTTTCCTTTTCAATGCACATCGTCTCCTCCTGACCAAAAACCATGCCAGATATAGACTTCAATCGTCAATCTACAATCGCAAATCGTCAATCGTCACAGGGGTATGTCGTTAATGCTGAATATCGCCATGAGCATCGAGACCACGATAGTCCCGATAATGATTCCCATCAGCAAAATGAGTGCCGGCTCGAAAAATGCTATGAGATTCTTGATGCTGTTTCGAACCTCCACATCGTAAACCTCCCCCACTTGAATCAGCATGCCGTCCAGCTTGCCTGATTCTTCTCCGACTTCGATCAGGTGCATCGCAAGCGGCGGAAAGACGCCGCTTTGCTTCATCGGCTGTGTAATTCCTTCCCCCTTTTTTATGCCGTTCCGAATCGGTTCGATCGCTACGGCAATGCTTTGGTTCGCAATGATCTCGCGCACAATGGTCATGGACTGAAGGAGAGGGACGCCGCCGTGCAGCAGCGTCCCCAAAGATCGTGCAAAACGAGCCACCTCAATTTTCCGCAGCACAGCGCCGACGAGAGGAACGCGAAGCATCCAGCGGTCCCATTTCAAACGGCCCTCGGTGCTCGCCCGAAAACGCTTGAAATAGGCGCCGACCAGAACAATCATCACCAGCACAGCCCACCAGTAATAGGTGAGAAAATCGCCCAAATTTTTCAGAATTGCCATCGGGAGAGGAAGCGGCACGCCCATGTCCTGAAATATCGCAGTAAATTTTGGGACCACAAAGAGCGTCAAAATTGTCACGCTTGCGATCCCTACGATTGAAAGCAGCACCGGATAGATCATGGAGCTGACAATGTAGGATCTCAAATCTTCGCTGGTGATGAGAAAAGTCGCAAGCCGCGAGAGTATTTCATCGAGGGCCCCTCCAGCTTCCCCAGCCTTTACCATGCTGACGTACACTTTGGGGAAGACCGCGGGATACTTTGCCAGAGCTTCGGAGAACGACTTGCCTCCTTTAACTTCCTTCAGCACATCTTGAACCACCTCGGACATCGCCGGGCTCTCTGCAAGCTGACCGAGGACTGCGAGAGTCCGATCCAGAGGAAACCCGGCATGCACCAGGGTGTGAAGCTCCTGAGTGAAAATAAGAAGATCCTTGCGCCGGACTTTTTTGCGTTTCCAGGGCCAATCGATCTCGCGGGTAAACATGGTTTGGCGAGTCGTTATCCCTATCCGGACTGGTAGAAGTCCCATTTCCTGGAGCTTTAAAGACACGGTCCCGTCGTCCGAGGCTTCCATGGTTCCCTCGACGGTCTTGCCTTCAAAGGTACTTGCTTTGTAGTTATATGACGGCATCGATTTATCCAGGCTGCATGAAAACGCCACGGATTATCACTGATTTCAGGACTTCGGTTTTCGCCAAAATCCGTGGAATCCGTGGCGTTTTTGTTTTCTCTTCCTATCAAGCTTCCTGCGTCACGCGCAGGACCTCGGAAATGCTCGATGTACCCTGACGCACTTTGAGCCAGCCGTCGTCTCGTAGCGGGCGCATCCCGTTCTCTGTTGCCTTTTTCCTAATTTGATTCGCGTCAGCCTTCCCGACCGTGAGCTTACGGATGTCGTCGTTCACATTCATGAGTTCGTAAATTCCGACCCGGCCCACGAAACCCGTATGGCCGCAGTTTTCACATCCCCGTCCCTCATAAAATTGACCCGGCCCGTTCCTGGGATCTCCGCGCCTGTATCCAATCTCGTCCAGCATCTCGGGGACGGGAAATACTTCAGCTTTGCAGGAGGGGCAGATTACCCTGACCAGCCGCTGGGCCAGCACTCCCAACAGGGAGGAGGCAATCAGGTAATCCTGAGCTCCCATGTCGATCAGCCTTGTGATGGCGCTCGGAGCATCGTTGGTGTGCAAAGTGGAAAAGACGAGATGTCCGGTGAGCGCAGCCCGGATCGCAATTTCTGCTGTTTCCAGATCACGGATCTCGCCGATCATAATGACATCGGGATCCTGCCGCACAATATGACGCAGGCCCGCTGCAAACGTAAGGCCGATCTGGGGATTTACGTGGATCTGGTTGACACCGTCAATCTGATACTCGATAGGATCTTCGATCGTGATGATCTTTTTGTCCGGCAGGTTGATCGCGCTCAGAGCACTGTAAAGCGTGGTGGTCTTGCCGCTGCCGGTGGGGCCTGTGACCAGGAAGATCCCGTGCGGCCGGCGGATCAACGATTCGAATTCGCGGAGGGAATCTTCCGGGAATCCCAGACGGCGGATATCGTAAAGACTCGTGTTGCTCTTGTCGAGAATGCGCATCACGACGCTTTCTCCATACAACGTCGGCAGTGTGGAAACGCGCAGGTCGATATCTTTTCCCAGGACCTTCAGTTTGATTCTTCCATCCTGGGGCAGGCGCCGCTCCGCAATATTCAGCTTGGACATTATTTTTACGCGGCTGATAAGAGCCGCCTTCAATTTCTTGGGAGGAGATTCGACGTCGTGAAGGATGCCGTCAATCCTGTAGCGCACCTTCAGATCTTTCTCAAACGGCTCGATGTGGATATCGCTTGCGCGGCTTTCGATCGCTTTGGAAATCAGGAGATTGACGAGACGGATCACCGGAGCTTCGGATGCGAGGTCCTTCAGTTGCTCGATATCTTCGATTTCATCCGAAAGGTTTTCGATGTTTCCTTCATCGATGCCTTCGATAATCCTCCCCATGGTGCTGGCATCCGAACCGTAGAACTTTTCCAGCATATCCAGGATCTCGCTTTCGGCCCCGAGCAACGTTCTTATCTGATACCCGGTTGCCTGCCGGACCGAATCGAGTGTGGCACTGTCCATGGGATCGGTCATGGCCAGGGTGAGCACGTTATTTTCCAGTGCAATGGGGATGAATTTGCACTGCTTCATGAATCGAAAAGTCAGAACATTGTCGAGCACGGGAACGGGCGGATAATCGGAAGCAGACAGCGCCGGGATATTGAGGTGCTCCGACACAACTGCCAGACAATCCCTCTCGGACACGTATCCGAGGTCCACGAGAAGTTTTCCGAGCTTTTCCCGGGAGTCCGCCTGAAGATTGAGAGCGGTCCTCAGCTCTTCTTCGTCGATCAGGCCGCGTTCCAGGAAAACCTGCCCGATGAGTTTTTTGGATTTGAGAGCCTCAACTTTAATACTCAACGATTTTCACCCTCTGTTTGAATTCTTTAAAGCTGTCGTCCTTATGCCCCAGTTCATCAAGATCCTTTTTCGACGCCGTCATCACGATTGTTCTATTGGCATTGGGTTCATCCGGGAAATTCCGGTCCTCAATATACGCAACGATCGTTATATTGTCTTCCTTCCGGAGCTGCCGAATGGTGTCACCGTTTTTTTGAAGCACCCGGATCAGTTTTTCCTTCAAGTCTTCAATGCGGTGCATTTTCAGTTCAAGGGTCTCGGTGGTTTTGCGAACCTCCCCAAACGGAGTGTTAATCACTGCAAGATGGATGTTGATCAGAAAAGAAAAGTTGACCCCATATCCGGGCAGATAAAAGCCTTTGGCAGGCTGGATTACGGCAAACTGGTTTGAGCTGAAGGTGCTGTTGATAACCTCATTAATAATCATCTCAAGCTTGAAGATATCCTTCTGCGCCATTTTATAATCCACTTTGGCATCGCCCACATCCTGTTTCGAGCCGAATGGCAGCGCGGCGATTGAAAACGCCGGAATCCAGAGGAAAAAAATGAAGATTCTGGTGAGGCGGTTCCCCCACTCTACAATTTTGTTCGGGTTCGGTTCTTCCATAAGCTCAACGAGCCTCACTTAGGGCCTGGGATTACGCGACAGGTCCTTAGTTCCTGTTGCGATTCTGAGCGGCCTGACTGCGAACGAGCTGCAAATCCATCAAGCGGTCCTGTTCAACCGTAGCCAACATTTTTTGCAGCATCAGGTAATTGACCTCATTCATCCGGAATTCGCTGTCGTCCAGCGCGCGTTTCATGACGTCGCGAATTTCAGTTTTTGTGTAGTAATTATGATCCGACGTGTTTCGGGGGAAGATATGGGTGCTGATCGAAAATCCACTCTTATTCCACGTGAGCTCCGTATCTGCCAGGGCCAAAATACAGATCAGCGCCATTGCAGCTATGGCTGCGTAGCGAGCATAGACCCAACCGTTTCGCCGGTTCAAATGAATTTCGTGCCTGGGGATCCTTACACTCCGCAACGGAGGTTCATCCTTCCAGGCCTGGAGGTATTTTCGGGTTTGCTTCAGCTCCTCGAATTCCCGGCGACACGCCAAACAAGTCTGAAGGTGGTCCAATATATCTATATCGGCGTTTGCAGCCGGCGCTCCACCTTCTTCATAGAGCAATTCCGCAAACCGTTCCCGGATCTCGTCGCATTGCATAACCATATTCCCTTTTCAAAATTCGAGATTCGAGATTCAGGTTGAAGAACTGAATCTCGAATCTCGAATCATTTAATTATTCCCAGCCGTTTCAAATTGCGCTGAACTCCCCGGAGGCCGTGGTACAAGCGCGACTTAGCCGTTGAGAGAGGGCAATCCATCACGTTCGCCAGTTCCTCAAGGCTGAGGCCAACGTACTCTTTCAGAACGATGGCACTCCGGTGTTCTTCGCTAAGACCCGCCAATGCCTTTTGAATGATGTCGCGAATCTCCACCGAATCCCCGCGCTTCTCAGCCGGAATTCGGAAAAGAGGCGATCCTTCATCCCCGGCTTGATCGGGACCCGAATCGATCAGCAGGAATCTGGCGGATCTGCGCCGAGCCCTGCAGTGATTCAAAGCAATCCGGTATAACCAGGTGGAGAAGCTGCCCGGGTCGCGCAAACTCTTGATCGACTTGAATACCGAGAGAAAGGTTTCCTGGACGATGTCTTGTGCGTCCTCACGGTTGCCAACCATGCGCCAGGCGAGATTGTAAATCTTCCTTTCCCAGTGTCGGACAATCGGGCCGAAAGCCTCTTCTTCGCCTTCAACAAATTTTCGGACAGCCTCCTCGGTTTCTATCATGAATAGATCCCTCGGTGCAGGCAGTCATTGATATGGATGGGATTAG
>JBEKKY010000167.1:0-8320 GCA_050010475.1 Acidobacteriota bacterium
GCCAATCCACTTCCTCAATTACATTAAACTCTCCTTTGGCGCCAACTGCAACATCACTTACAATTACCGTAAGAATCAACTGTGGAAAAAATATTGTTCAAAATGTAAAGACCGTACAAATTAAACCTACACCGAGTGCAAATTTCCCATATTCAATTACGGCCGACGGTAATGGTGGCTATATAATCAATGCAACGGGTACCGCAGGCGCCGCCAATGCTTGGAGAATAACTGAAATTGTTCCTGCCAGCTTGCCTTGCGCGTCATGGGGTTATGGTCCAATGCTATTTCCGGATCAGGCAATACAAAATGCAACATACTCCGGTCCGCTATTGCCGGGGCATCAGTATCGTATTATTCATTGGGTCGAAAAATGCAGTTCCACTTATATAGCTTCTGATTGCAGAGCAACGAAATGGGTATGCTTCACTATAACGCCATCAGCTAACCTAGCGCCATCCAGTGGTGATTCGAAATCTAAAATTGCATTCCCTGCAAGGGGTTCAAAGGTTCCTATGAATGTATCAGAAAGTATTGAGTATAAAGAGTTGACTCCAGAAATGAAATCAAAGAAATAGGATTTCACTAATAGTCAGGTGTCACCAAACGTGACACCTGACTTTTTCGCGGACAGCACTCATAAAAGAACTGCATGGATCGACTCAGCTGATAGGTAGGATGAAGGCCCTTTTTTACAATGGGACATCCTTCCACAAGTTCTCCGCAGCGCCTGATAAACGATTTTATGTAAACTGCGTGTTTTCTCCGGCGGTCTCCCGCCATGGCAGATACTATATCAACTTTTTGCCGGAAGACGCGACTCGCCTGTAGATGTCCGGTTCGTCAAATAGCTCTTCACTCTTGCCGTAGATGCTGAAAAATTCCTTTAATGCCGGCCTGTCTGCCGTGATCAATGGAAAGGGCGCTTTTTGATGGGCAAGGCTTATTTTCCCCGCGTCGACCTGTTTTATGAATTTCTCATCATCTAAACTCCGGATCGTCAGCTGATTGTTTTCAATCTTTAATCTGAAAAATGTGTGCATTGGTCGAATCTGGAAACTGACCTTTTGCGGCTGATCGGGAGCAGCGGAATCAGAGTGATTTGTCCTAAAATCCAGATATAGCTCTTCGGAAACCATAACGATCGCCGGCCTAATCTCATATCCGTTTGCCGTACGGATTATGCTCAATTCTCCCTGCCCTTTGTTGGGAAGATCCTTTTGTTCTGTTGAGCTGAGATCCAGAAAATAGTCATCGCCAATTTTTCCGAGCTGGCCAGACTCTTCCAGACCACCTATTTCTATCTTGTACAGCTTTTCTTGAACGTTAGAACTGTCAAACTTGAGGGATTCTTTCTTTTGCGGATCGATACTCACCCACTCTCCCAACAACTGCGGTTCAAAGATCCGCTCAGATTCTGAAAAAAGAGGATTTAAAGCCGCGATCGGTTTGCATCCTACAAGGAGCAGCATTAAGGGGATACTGCAAAGCGCCGCTACCATCTTAGCTCGATTCATAAAAATCTCCCACTTTTGGCCCGCATTTCTCACAGGCTTTCCACCTCGCTACCAAACCCTATAAGAAATGCGGACTAAGATTTAAGCCCACGCTTTTAGCAGTGAAATGGGCTTCTATTGCTGGTAAGCGACACGTATGCGGATTTATTGCAGCTCGAGGGGTTTTATTTATGAATGGCGATCAGCGCCTTCGATATTTCAAAAAGAGCTTCAGCAGCGAAGCGCGGGAAGCAACAATCAGCATGAGGAGAAGCCCGCTGATGATCAAGGCGATTGGCAAGGCGGCATGCCCCTTAAGCCAGTCCTCTTCCAGGCGAATCACGCCAACTGCCAGGAAGATCATTCCGCTCGCAAGATAATTTTTCATCTGACGGGCGATGCTGTAGTAAATGAAAAGAGCTGCTGCCAGCGGCAAGAGCACTTCAAACAAACGAGCTTCAAATTTAAGAGCGGTTAGGGCCGCGTGCTTATTCCAACGTTCCGTGGCTGTGATGCCCAATCCCCATAGCGGTATCAAGATATGACCGGCGATGACAAAACGAAAGGCCTTCGCCACGGTGAGCAGCTGGATGGAAGCGGCGTGGTCGCAAAGAAATTGCAGCCCCCAATAAATCACGGCATTCACGATAAAAAGATATTCGACCTGTCCGCGGGTCCAGGGGAAGACGGCCTTGAGCCACTGAGCATAGGGTTCATGGAAGAGCGCGATTCCGCTTAATGCCATATACATGACAAAAACGGCGTGGCCGTATAAGTACCGGGAATCGCTCGCCAGAGTCAGGCGTTCCAGTATATAGCCTGCAGCAAAATAGACAACGGCGACTGGAATCATGTAAAGAAAGGGGCGACCCTGGTCCTTCGAAATCCAGTCGAGCATCCCCATGCGTAATAAAGTCGCGCCGGCCAGCAGCAGCGACATGAAGGTGAGCTCCAAAGAGAATACCGACGCCTTGGTATAGCGCCGCAGGGCATAGCAGACGGGAAGCAATGCCAACAGGGCCCACCAAAGTTGAGCGTTCGTCGTTTTCTCGAAATCCAGTTGCGAAAGCAGAAATTCCAGATCGCGGCGCCCTTGCGTCCAGTAGGAAAGCCACTGGTATTCGTTGAAAGCAACCAGCAAGCCTATGAAGAAGAGCAGAGTAAATGTGAGGAGAAAGGCAATGCCCATGCGCCGCTGGTTTTTATGCCATTGCTGCAATCCAAGACCTAATACCAATCCCGAAGCTGCAGCCACCGTCAGCACTGCCACATGGCGGTTCAGCTGCTGAAAATTAAAAAGCACCATCAAGACAGCTCCGATGGTCATAAGCCAACCGCCCAGATAAAGCGTGACCTGCGAAACGGTCAGCTGGCGCATTTCCATGATCCACGCATCTTCCCGGTCGATCAGCCGATCGTAGCGCCGGCCGAAAGAATTCAACTCTGTTCGCGTAATGATTTCTTCCTGGTTCCAGCTTTCCAGTTCGCGCATGTGCCGCTCGATTTTCCCTGACAGATGGCGCGAGTAAACGGAAGGCATGGCCAGGACAGACTCTCCGGAAAGAAAGCGCGCCAGATCCTCGGCCATATCTCGGGCTGTGCGATAGCGCGCCGAAGGATTTTTCTCCAGAGCTTTCAGGCAAATGTCCTGGATGCCGCGCGGCAAGTCCGGGTTGATTCGGCGCGGCCACTCCGGATCGTCATGCGCTAAGGATTCGATTTGTCTCTGAAAATCTGAGTGGGCAAAAGGAAGACGCCCGGTCAGCAATTCGTAAAGGATGACGCCGAGGGAAAAAATGTCGCTGGAAGGATCCACGGTTTCCGCTCGAGCCTGCTCGGGAGAAAAATAGTCCAGTGTTCCCATGACTTGCCCCGGTTGCGTTAATCGCCGGAGAGAATCATCCAGAGGCTTGGCTAATCCGAAATCCAGTATTTTGGGAGCGAGTTGCGGATTAACAAGAATATTGGCGGGCTTAAGATCCCGATGCACCAGATGATGGTCATGAAGAAAGGCAATCCCTTCCAATACTTGATAAAACAAATGGAGTTTCTGCTGCAAGGGCAACGCTCGAGCCGTTTCATTGAGCGGAAGCCCTTCGACATATTCCATAACAAAATAGGGAGTCTCCGTTGTTTCCCCCAATGAAAAAATCGAGGCAATTGCAGGATGATTCAGCTTGGCGAGAGCTCGAGCTTCTTCCAGGAAGCGACCGCGCAAAGAGGGATTCGCGGCAAAAGCTGGAAGGAGGACCTTAATAGCAACCGGCCGGCGCAAGCGTTCATCTTCCGCCAGATAAACACGCCCCATTCCTCCGGCGCCGAGCCGGCGCAAAAGCTTATAGCCGGGAAAAGGATTTGAATGGAACAAGCGTTCGTCTTCGTCCGTTTCCGGGAATGAGATCGAGGATGTTTCCTCTTCGAAAGCCTGATCGATTTTCAGGCAAGTTTCCAAGATGTTCCTGAGCGGGATCTCTATATCGGGATAATGTCGGCAAAAAGGCCCTATTTCGGGCGTTTCTCCTCGAGCCTGCAGATCCAAGAATTGACTGACAACTTCCGCGATTCTTCCGTCAGGATCGGCATCTGCAGCTGGCTGGGAGTTCGCGGGCGAAATTGGATTCTTGAGATCGCTCATATTTGAGCCTCATTTGCGCTGCGCAATCGCTTCAGGGCGCGGTGCAGACTCAAACTGATTTGAGCTTTGCTTTTGCCAAGTCGTTGGCCCATCTCGTCGATCGTCAGACCTTCTACTTTCGCAAGCAGGATAATTTCTCGGTCCGCTTCTGCTAATGCATCCAGGTCTTTTAATAATTGAGACACCCGTTCTCTTTGAAAGAGAATCCGGCTTGGCGTCTGGCTGTAGGCAGGCGCCACGTCATATTGCGAAGACGCCATGTGCAAGGGCGCTTCATGCTCCGCCTGTCGTTTTTGGCGATCCTCGAAGCGCGCCAGATCATTTAATGTGTTGCGGGCGATTTGAAAAAGCCAGCGTAAAAAAGATCCTGCGCTTTGGTATTCGAAACGCGGCAGATCGCGGAAAGCGCGCAAGAAAAGCTCCTGCAGCACATCATCAATTTCATATCTGCGACGGAGTGTTTCGCTCATCTGATAGCGGATGAAAACCGCCAGCCTGCTTTGATGCTTCCGATAAAGCCAAAAAAAGGCTTCCTGATCTCCACGCTTGGCTCGCTCCACAACTTCCAGGCTCTCGGTTGCGGTCGTCATAGGAGCAATATGTCTACAGCGCCCGATGGCGCATGAAAAATATTGTTTCGAGTCTTTGAGGTTAATGGTATGAACCTCGATGACTCGAAGATTCAAAGACTCGAAGGATCCTTGATGCTGACACCCGGCTCTTGACTCCTATTGAGGCGCCAGCCGACAGGTAGAATGAAGGCCCTTTTTAAAAAAACGGGAAGTCCTTCCACCGGTATTCCGCTGCGTTCGATAAGTGGTAATCTGTCAACTGTACGCGTTTGGTCTGCGATTTTCCACGACAACGATTACTGTATCATAGGTTTTCGGGGAAGAAGTTAGACCGGCGGGTGAGCGTCAGCCTTTCAGCGCAGTTTGGCGTTTGTTTTTTAATCCAGGAATTCCTGTTCGTTCCGTAACGCAGGGCAAATAGGGGGGGCCCTTGAGGGCAGCCCGAGAGATTCCAAAATTCCTCGGATAGCCTCAGCCGAGTGGATTGCTGCTAAAATCCTCATGCGGCCTCCGCAGCGAGGACACTCGAGAACGTCCACTTCTCACACACGTTTCATCAGCTCAGCCCAGGTATAATTCCGTAGATGACAACAGCCTGGCAGAGACTTCTCGCAGCCAGGAGCAGGCTGTTTTCCGGCGCTACATCCATCATGGTGTACGGGATCTGCGGCTTCAGGATCGAACGGAACGATCGACGATCTCCAGCGAGCCGCGGGAGAGAGAATTCCATGGTAGCGAGATTGAACATCGGCGGAAAATAAAGAGCTGCAATCATCCTGGGCTGGTGTGCTGCCTGCAATAGATTGCACTTATATGTTAGAAAAGAAGAATTTGCCAAATTCAACCTAGCTTCGGTTCAGATGTCTAATATCCAGGCTGGCAGATACAAACGATTCAACAAGAAATTTGATATCCAGAACTTCGTTGATCTTAGCATGACTGTCTTTGACAACGATCTGCTTCGGGTCCTTGAGTTTCTTCGGGCGATTGATGGAAATCAACACGAGCGACTGGAAATCTGCTTTATCTTACGCAATACATGCGCACACCCTGGGAAAGCAACAGTTTCCCAGGAAAATGTTTTGTCCTTTTTTTCAGACCTTGACACATTCGTCTTTGGCAATCCTAAGTTCAATGGACAGGCAACATCTGCGCAACAAATGATTGGGGGTAAGCCCGCGAGGGTTCAGGCCCACCCAAAGCTTCAGAGCACACAACGGATCCGAGCAACCAGGCAGTTTCGCGAGCAGTGGTTTTATTTCAAAACTTGCTTCCTGTGCCTGGAAATTGCGAATAAAATGGCGGACAAATAGCGTCTGACTTGCTCAGATTCAGTTTGATCCCTGAATTCTAACGGTATTTCGAACCACTCTTCGCGAGTCTGTGGCCTCCGAGCAACAAGATGCTTATCATCCTGTCCCTTCTCGGGCTGCGCAAGCCGTCTAATGTAAGGCATTAGCGTGCTTTTGAAGGACCTGCAGGAACTCCGTATAATCCAGAGGAACCTGAAGAACATCGGCGCCGGACGGAACAAATTCCGACATCTCCTGGTTATTTGCTTTGATCACGATGTGGATGGCTTTGGAGCCGGTAATTCGAGCCCGCGAATCATCCGTCAATTTGGGTGTGCCACTCCGAAAGTCGTAAATCACGATGACCGGATTGACGCCGAGTGAGTCCGAATCCCGGCTGTGTAGCGTGTTCAGACCTTGAAGGCCAAAAAAGAGGTCCAGGAGCCGGTCGGATATTTCTCCTTCCATCACATAGACGCATTGATCTTTGGAGAGCGTCAGCGGCCCGAGACCCGCTTTTTCTCTCGACAGCCCCAGCAAGTTCACATGTTCAACCACTCCGTCAATGACCCCGCCGATGAAAGCCCGCAATGATATTTGGTTCATATGGAATCTGTTCCAGATGTGATTCGGCAGCGGCTCCGTATAGTTGTCGCCGCCGTTTCCTATCAAAAGAGCTTTGGCCATCAGATTCGCCACAAAAATGACTTTGCCGACACTTAGTTGTTCTGACATCTGGTCGCCGAAGGGCTCATGGTGCGCTGCAATCGCCTCGCATATTTCCTTTGGAAGATGCCACCGCAGCGTAATTTCTCCGCCGAGATGATCGTGTGCCATTCCAAAGGTCTCGATCTCCGCCGTCCGGCGTGAAATGCGTTGTTCAGCCGCCTTCTGAAGCATTTCCATGTGTTCCTTGTGCAAATGATCGTCGAACAACAGGCAGCCGAAGTCGTGCAACACACCGGCCAGGAACAAATCGTCTGGATTTCCGAAACGAACCTGTTTAGACAACCTCGCGGCGATCAACCCGACCCCCAACGAGTGAATCCAGCACCCGAGGCGATTAAACAGGAAGGATTTTGCACTGGCATCTGAGAAACGATACACGGACATCAAGGTCACTATGGATCGCACCATCTGAAAGCCCAGACGCACGATGGCATCTTTCACGGTGGTGGTCCTTTTCGATCCCCCAAAGGCCGCTGAGTTGGCCCGCTTGAACAGAGTGGTAGAGACCGCCGGATCCATCTCCACATGTTTGGCCAACTGCGCCGTATCAACGGTCTGCTGACTGCACATTTCAATTATCTGTGCGGCTGCTTGCGGCAGTGCAAGAGCACCGTCGGCCTGGTCCAACAGAAACTTTGCCTTTTCCCGGATCGAGGCTGTTGTCGAGCCACCGCCGGCATCGCTTACCGTCGGAGCTGCAGCCGAAGACAACGCCACGTCACGCCTCAATGCGCCTTTGGCAAAGGCAAGGGCGCCAACGAGCGAGGGAGTGACTGTTTCTATGGATAGCGGCGCGGCAAGACAGTTGACCACACCCATTTGAGCTGCAAATCTCACGTCCTCAGTCGTGCGAAATACACCGTGCATCACTACAGCAACATTATGCCTTTGAGCAAGCCTTACAATGGACAAGGGAGTGTTGGCGTTGAAATGCTTGCCTACAAAAACCACGAGGGGTCTTTTCAAGGGAATTTGCTGAGTTGCTTCCAAAGATGTGCGCCATCTACCGACTTGACAACCCTCTTGAGCTGCACTTGCGCCTATGACCCTGCTCATTTCATCGTTGTCGTCCGCGATGTAGATCCAAGGGTGAGACAGTTCTGAAAGTCGAGCGTTGTTTTCGCCGTCAGAATCGACTGAGGAGGACTTGTCAAGATCCAGGGAAAAACCGAATTTCTGCTCCATCTCCTTTTGGAGCTTCTCTTCTAATTGAGCCCGAAAGGCTTCTTCCTCTTCTTTGGGGATTTGACACTTTGCCGCGCTCTCTTCTCTGGCCTTCCGCGCCTGCTCTTCCTCTTCTTTCTTGTGCCATTCCTCTGCCAGGCGCCGCTCTTGTTCTTGCTGGAAGGCGCTTTCGAACCTCTGGCGCAGCTCTAATTCGATTTTCTGCTTTTGTGAATCATCCATAATAGACTCACATCTATCCTCCGGCAGAAACCATTCTGCCGGGCAGGACCAATCACCGTCTTGCGAATCGCACTGGCATGCAGCTGACTATACCTCCGCCGTTCGGTCTCATCGCCGAAAAATTCCCTCGCCTATGGCTCCTGTCGATTCCTTCCATGACTCAACCCCAAGCCGTTGATCTCCTTGATA
>JBEKKY010000168.1:0-8488 GCA_050010475.1 Acidobacteriota bacterium
TGGGCGTAATCGTTATAGAGAGCCCGTCTGTCCTCCAAGAAGATGAAGGTCTCGCGAACGATCTCTCGCTCAGACTCTGGTGGATTTCAGGAGAGGCCGAACACCGGGAGCGAAACCCCCGTAATCCTTGTTGCAATCTCTTTAAAACCGATGGTTGATTTGTGCATTCCATAATCCTCCCAAAGTCTAACTATAATTGGACAGGTCTGTATAAATGTGTGGGCACTGCAAGGCCGGACAGCCTAAGTCTCACTTCGTCAGCCGTTCGCCTCTGTTTCGTCCTATTGAAACAATCTGACTTATCATCCTTGCGGATTTCCTGCGTTCGTCGAATCAGACTGCTGTTTCCTGTCGGCCCAATACTGCCACGGTACTGTGACATCAGATGGTCCGCTGGACTCTGCACAGCGGCTGGGCCCCAATTCAGTAGGTGAGTATATATCATGGTCGGGCTCTTCTATGAAGCAACCTTCAAATTCATCAACAACCAGTTGGTGAAAATTAAATTGTATGACTTATAGGCATTTCTATCCTGGAGGGCAAGAGGAAAGCGCGGAAATTAAGCAAGGAAATAGGGAAGCTCAGGGAACAACAAAGCGGATCCGCTTCGAAGATTTTCTTAATCAAACGAGCCCACGTGCTGCGGGCTTCTCTGGAGCAATCCGAATTGTCCGGCACGGGGTGTTTCGCTGCCGGCAAGCCGGCGCTTTCCCCATCCGTGGGAGTCACGGGAATCCGAGCGCGGTTGGAGTAGGAAAAGAGAAAAACGCCACGGATTCCACGGATTATCACAGATTTTAAATCCGTGTTAATTCGTGGAATCCGTGGCGTTTTTGTTTTTATCGGCTGGTGCGGAGATAGTGATTGATGGCACGGGCTGCCTGACGTCCTTCCGCGATTGCCCAGACCACGAGGGATTGGCCGCGGCGCATGTCGCCTGCTGCAAAAATCCCAGGGGCCGATGTCATGTAATTCCCGTCGGCCGAGACATTCCCCCAGATATTCCCGCGGGAATCCAGCACAACTCCGAGTTCATCAAACATCCCGTTCGGCGCCGGACCGGTGAATCCCAACGCAAGCAAAACGAGGTCAACCTCCAACTGGAATTCGGAATCCGGAACCGGCTCGAATTTTGGCGGCGGGCCTACACGAACCGCATGAAGCCGGGCAACATTCCCGCGGTCGTCTCCGGAAAAACGCGCCGTCGCCGCGCTCCATTCGCGTATCCCCCCCTCTTCATGGGAGCTTTCGACCCGCAGCATCGTCGGCCACAACGGCCAGGGCGTTTGAACCGATCGTTCCGCCGGGGGCAAGGGCATGATCTCGATCTGGTGCACGGATAAGGCCCGCTGGCGATGAGACGTGCCGAGGCAATCGGCCCCCGTGTCTCCTCCGCCCAGAATAACGACTCGCTTGCCCGCCGCCAGTATTTCTGTCTTGGAATCCACCCGATCGCCAACGCAACGCCGATTCTGCTGGCTCAGAAAATCCATCGCAAAATGAATCCCCTTCAGTTCCCGGCCCGGCACCTTCAAATCCCTTGGCTGCTCGGCTCCGCCGGCAAGGAGGATCGCATCAAATTTCCTGCGCAACGCAGGCATTGCAAGGTCGACTCCGGCATGGGCGCGCGTCTGAAACTCAACTCCTTCTTTCACCAGCTGTTCAAGCCGGCGGTCGAGAACGCTCTTCTCCAGCTTGAAATCAGGAATTCCATAGCGGAGTAATCCCCCGATGCGATCCGCTTTTTCGAAGACGACGACATTGTGACCCGCGCGGTTCAGTTGCTGCGCCGCCGCAAGGCCGGCAGGTCCGGAGCCCACGATTGCCACTCGTTTGCCTGTTCGCGATTCGGGTGGCTCCGGCCGAATCCATCCTTCGCGGTAAGCACGCTCCACAATGGCGCTCTCGATCTGTTTGATGGTGACAGGCGGGTCGCTGATCGCTAGAACACAAGCCGGCTCGCACGGTGCCGGACAGATCAGCCCGGTAAATTCGGGGAAGTTGTTGGTGGCGTGCAGAGCACGGATTGCATCCCGCCAGCGGCCCCGATACACCCTGTCATTCCAATCCGGAATGAGATTGTTCAGAGGGCATCCGGAATGACAGAAAGGGACGCCGCAATCCATGCAGCGGGCCCCTTGTATCTTCAGCTTGTCCTCGGGAAGAGGCTGATAAATCGGGAAGAAATCCTGGACGCGTTCATTGACGGGCCGCCTTTCAGCCGTCTCCCGTGTGTATTCCATAAAACCTGTGATCTTACCCATTGACGACCTGCCTTGATTCCCGCTCCTTGCGTTGGTTCAGGACTCTCTTGTATTCGGAGGGAAAGACTTTTACGAAGCACGGCAGCAGGGCATCCCAGTTGTCGAGGATATGCTGCGCCCGCGGACTCCCGGTCAAACCGTGGTGGCGGCGGATCAAATTTTGAAGAATGGCAATGTCTTCCGGTTCGAGCGGTTCAAGTTCCACACTGGCTCGGTTGCATCCCACAGAGCTGAATTCGCCCTCCTCATCAATCACATATGCAATCCCGCCGGTCATGCCTGCGGCAAAATTGCGTCCCGTCGGTCCGAGCACCACCACGGTTCCCCGAGTCATGTACTCGCACCCGTGGTCCCCGACTCCTTCCACCACGGCAGTGGCCCCGGAATTCCGTACGGCAAATCTCTCGCCTGCCATGCCGTTGAAAAATGCCTCGCCGCTGGTGGCGCCGTACAGGACAACATTGCCGACAATGATACTTTCTTCCGGAGAAAACCTGGAGCCATTTGGCGGATAGACCACGATTCGCCCGCCGGAGAGCCCTTTGCCGACATAATCATTGGCGTCCCCTTCGAGAGTAAGGGTAACGCCTTTGACCAGAAACGCGCCAAAACTCTGGCCGGCGGAGCCGGTAAAATGGAATCGGACTGTGTCTTCGGGCAATCCGGCCGAACCGGTGCGCCGCGCAATCTCTCCGCTGAGCATGGCTCCGACAGTTCGATGGACATTGCGGATCGGCAGCTTCAATTCAATCGAGGTTCCCGTTTCCAGAGCATCCCGGGCATAGTCGATCAGCTTATAATCCAGTGCTTGCTCCAGCCCATGGTTTTGCTGAATAAGGCAGCGGCGCCCGACACGCCCCGGCACGGGCGGGCTGTAAAGAATTGCCGAGAGATCGATCCGTTTTGCCTTCCAGTGGTCGATCGAATCCTGCATGTCCAGCATGTCCACCCTGCCGATCATCTCATTCATGGAGGAAAATCCCATTCCCGCCATCAACTCGCGCACCTCTTCCGCGACAAAGAAGAAGTAGTTGATGAGATGCTCAGGCTGGCCCTGAAATTTCCGGCGCAATAGATGATCCTGGGTTGCGATCCCGACCGGGCAGGTATTGAGGTGGCACTTGCGCATCATAATGCATCCGAGAGAAACCAGGGGCGCAGTTGAAAATCCGAATTCCTCGGCGCCTAGCAGCGCTGCAATGACCACATCGCGCCCTGTCTGCAGTTTGCCGTCGGTCTGGACGCGGATACGGCTTCGCAAGTCATTAATTACAAGGACCTGTTGAGCCTCGGCCAGTCCAAGTTCCCACGGGATGCCTGAATGCTCGATCGCGGAGAGGGGCGACGCGCCCGTGCCTCCGTCGTGGCCGCTGATCAGGACAAGATCGGCATGGGCCTTTGCGACTCCGGCTGCCACGACCCCGACTCCGACTTCGGCAACCAGCTTGACAGAGATCCGCGCCTGCGGATTCACGTTTTTCAGGTCGTAGATCAGCTGCGCCAGATCTTCGATCGAATAGATATCGTGGTGCGGCGGAGGTGAAATCAGCTGCACGCCGGGAATCGAGTGGCGGATGCGCGCAATCTCTTCGTCGACCTTGTGGCCGGGAAGTTGTCCTCCCTCTCCCGGCTTGGCTCCCTGCGCAATTTTGATCTGCAGCTCATCCGCATTCACCAGGTAATTGGTGGTCACTCCAAAACGGCCCGAAGCGACCTGCTTGATTGCACTTCGTCTCCAGTCTCCATTCGCATCCCGGGCGAAGCGTTCCTCATCTTCCCCCCCTTCGCCTGTATTGGATCGGGCTCCGATACGGTTCATTGCGATCGCCAAGGTTTCATGAACCTCCTTGCTGATGGAGCCATAAGACATGGCGCCGGTGGCAAATCGCTTTACGATCTCGCTTGCGGGCTCGACTTTTTCCAGGGGAAGCGCATGCGCCGTCTTCCTGAGTTTCATGAGCCCGCGCAGGGTGCACAGACGGCTGCTCTGGTCGTTGACCAGCGTTGAATACTCCCGGTAGGTTTCGTAACTGGAGGATTGCACCGAATGCTGCAGCTTGCTGATGGTAGCCGGGTTGAAAAGGTGATATTCCCCATCGACACGATAGCGGTAGCGTCCGCCCGATTCGAGTTCGAGATCGGAATCGCTTGGAGAATTGAATGCATAGTCGTGCCTGGCTTTCACTTCGCCGGCCAGCACTTCAAGATCCACTCCTTCGATGCGCGATGGGGTCCCGGTAAAATACTGGTCAACAATCGATTTGTTCAGTCCAATCGCTTCGAATGCCTGCGCACCCTGATAGCTCTGCAGGGTCGAGATGCCCATTTTTGAAAGAACTTTGAGCAGCCCCTTGTTAATGGCTTTTTCGTAATTCTGCAGCGCCGTATCAAAACTCATCCCCTCGGGCAAGCAGCCGCGACGGTGGAGATCCTCAATGGTCTCGACTGCGAGATACGGATTAACGGCGCTGGCGCCATAGCCCAGCAGGAGCGCAAAATGCATGACTTCGCGGGGCTCGCCCGATTCCACGATGATTCCCACACGGGTGCGGGTTTGTTCTCGGACCAGGTGATTATGCACCGCTGTCAACGCCAGCAGGCTTGGAATTGACGCCCATTCCTTCTCGATGCCGCGGTCTGAAAGGATCAGAACGGTATAGCCGGATTTGATGGCCAGCGATGCCCGCCGGCACAGTCCTGCGAGCGCTCTTTCGAGTTCCTGACCTCTGCCGGCCACACGAAAGAACATGGGCAGCGTTGTGGCAAGAAAATCCCCCCAGGAGAGCCGGCGCAATTTTTCGAGGTCGTGGTTGGTTAAAATGGGATGCTTCAGCTTCAGCTTATGACAATGCAGCGGCGTTTCATCCAGGAGATTGCGCTCACCCCCGACAAAACTGGCGAGCGACATAACCATTTCCTCCCGGATTGGATCGATTGCCGGATTGGTCACCTGGGCGAACAGCTGCTTGAAATAATCAAAGAGCAGTTGCGGCCTGTCGGAGAGACATGCGAGCGGAGTGTCGGTTCCCATGGAGCCGACCGGTTCCTGCGCTTGCGAAGCCATCGGAGCAAGAATGAGATCAAGTTCCTCTTGCGTATAACCGAATGAACGTTGCCTCTGCAGAATGGAATCAAAATCGGTAGGGTGCCAGCGGGGCGGATCGGGCAGACTTTCCAGCGTCGTCTGGTTTTCCTTCAGCCACAGCTCATAGGGCTGTCGCTGCGAAAGTTGGTCGTTGATCTCCCGATCGGGGACGATCTGCCCGGCTTCCAGGTCCACGAGCAGCATGCGGCCGGGCTGCAGCCTGCCTTTAAACTTGATCTCCTCGGGTTTGACAGGGAGAACACCGGTTTCGGACGCCATCACCACCAGGTCGTCGTGGGTCACCAGATACCGCGCCGGGCGGAGACCGTTTCGGTCGAGAGTCGCCCCGATGATACGCCCATCCGAAAACGCGATGGCCGCTGGGCCGTCCCATGGTTCCATCAGTGAGGCATGATATTCGTAAAAGGCCCTCTTTGCCGCGGGCATGGTGGGATCTCCATCCCAAGCTTCAGGGATGAGCATGGCCATGGAATGGGGCAGGCTGCGGCCCGACAGATGCAGCAGCTCCACCACGTTGTCCAGAATTGCGGAGTCGCTGCCGCCGGGCATCGCGATGGGATAAAGCTTTTTTATGTCTTCCCCGAAAAGAGGCGAGGACAGCATGGATTGGCGCGCATCCATCCAGGCAGTATTTCCCCTCAAGGTATTGATCTCGCCGTTGTGGCAAATGAAGTGAAAGGGATGGGCCAGCTTCCAGGTCGGGAACGTATTGGTGGAAAAACGCTGGTGCACGAGGCAGAGCGCACTTTCGGTCAGCGGATCTGAGAGTTCCTTGTAGAAGCTGGCTATCTGAGTTGCCAGCAAAAGGCCCTTATAAACAATGGTTCGTGACGAAAGCGAGGGAATTGCGAAAAAGCTCTTGTCCCGCACCTCCGATTTTTCCACCTCGGCTTCCGCCCGCTTCCGAATCACATAAAGCTTACGCTCCAGCGTTTCCTGGTCCATGCCGGGCGTCCGTCGGATGAATACCTGCTCGATGTATGGCTGGGAAGCGCGGGCAATGCGTCCGATTGCATCGGCGGCAATCGGCGTATCCCGCCAGCCCAGGATTTCGAGACCCTCCTCACGGACAATGCGCTCGATAATTCCTTCGCAAATGAGGCGCTGGTGCCGCTCCACAGGCAGGAACACCATCCCAACCCCGAATTCCCCAGGCAGCGGCAGAGTGAAACCCAGCCGGGAGCATTCCCGTTCGAAAAAGGCTTGTGGAATCTGAATCAACAGCCCGGCCCCGTCGCCCGTAATCGGGTCGCTCCCGCTGGCACCCCGATGCTGCAGATTGACAAGGATCTGGATGCCTTTGAGGATGATCTCGTGCGACCGCACGCCTTTAATGTTGGCTACAAATCCGATTCCGCAGGCGTCCCGCTCGAAACGGGGATCGTACAAACCCTGAGCACCTGGACATAGCTTGCTGCTCTGCTCATCCATCAAACAGACACCTTTCCCTGCGGGGGCGCATTTCAATCTCGCCCTCTTGGCGCCAAAACCCTTGTTGGGGCTCGGAAAAAAGAGGCAGACCCGCGCCTTTCTGAACGGTAATTGCTTTATGGGCCAAATTCAATGGCCTCCTTTGAGTCTTGGAGTCTTCGAGTCTTTGAGGTCTACTCAAAGACTCGAAGACCCGAAGACTCAAAGATCTCATTTTCGGAAGCGGCCGCAGTCGATTCCGTATTTCTTGACCTTGTAATTCAGCACACGCTCGGTTGAGCTTAAGAGCCGGGCTGCCCGGCTGCAATTGCCCCGGGTTGTTTTCAGGGCATCCTGAATCATGTCCTTTTCATACGAGGCAATTGCCTCGCTGAGCGATACTCTTACCACCGTACCGGAAGATTCGGCTGTCTGGAGCGTGGGAGGGAGGTGGTGCGCATGGATGACAGTGCCGTCGCAGATTAGCACCGCCCGTTCCATTGCGTTCTCGAGTTCGCGCACATTCCCCGGCCAATGATAGCTCATCAGCATGTCGATTGCCGGGGTGGAGATGCGTTTGATGTTTTTTCCGTGTTCCTTGGTATATTTCTCGAGGAAATAGTCCGCCAACGCCATGACGTCCGGTTTCCGCTCGCGCAAGGGCGGAACAAAGATCGTAAAGACATTCAGCCGGTAATAAAGATCTTCGCGGAATGTCCCCTCCATGATGGCCTTTTCGAGATCTTTGTTGGTTGCCGTAATCAATCTCACCTTGATTTTTATGGTTTCGGTGCTCCCGAGGCGCTCGAATTCCCGCTCCTGGATGACCCGGAGAAGCTTGACCTGGGTGGTAAGGTTCAGATCACCGATTTCATCCAGGAATAGAGTCCCTCCCTCGGCTAATTCGAACCGGCCCACCTTGCGCGTTTGAGCTCCGGTGAAGGCGCCCTTTTCATAGCCGAACAACTCCGATTCGATCAAAGTATCCGGCAAAGCGGCGCAACTCACTTTTACAAAGGGCTTTTTGGCCCTAGGGGAATTGTAGTGAATGGCGTGCGCGATCAATTCCTTGCCGGTTCCGGACTCCCCCCGGATGAGCACTGAGGTATTCGTGCCTGCCACCTGAGCAATCTGCTCGTAAACCTGACGCATGCTGCCGCTGCCGCCGACCATATTGGAAAAATCATAGCGTTCCCGGAGTTCCTCCCGGAGGTGGATGTTTTCCGCAACCAACTTTTGGGTTTCGGCCTGCACCAGGCGCTCGACTCTCACGGCTTGCGCGATAAGGGAGGTGATTACGCGCAGGAACTTGACGGACCGGTCGTAATCACGATCTCGCTTGAAAAGAAGGTCGACACCGAGAGCGCCCACCGTCTTTCGTCCGACCGTTATGGGAGCGCAGATGAAACTCAGCTCCTCCTTAAGCCCCTTTCTCTGCACCGCGCGATTTAAAAGCATCGGTTCACGGCTCACCTGCGGCACAATGATTGGCTTTCCGCTCTCGACGACGCGCCCCGTGATTCCTTCTCCCACCTTATAGCGCGCTCGTTGGCCTTCCGCGGTAATGCCGTTCGATGCCTCGATATACAGTTCGGAATCGTTATCCAAGAGCGTCACCGCGCTCCGTAACATGCCGTGGCGCTGTTCCAGAATCTCCAGGACCCTGTGCAGCGAATGTTTGAGATTGAGCGTTCCGGAAAGGGCCTGG
>JBEKKY010000169.1:0-7653 GCA_050010475.1 Acidobacteriota bacterium
TCTTTTTCGAATTCCGCATAGCCGCTATCTGCATATTGGGCAGGCCGAAGGCTTCCGACCTCCCGGATATTGGTAGCCACAGGTCCGGGACAGAAAGCAGAGACCCCAATGTTGTCTCCGGCCAGATCGCCCCGAAGCGATTCGCACATGGCGATCACTCCGGCTTTGGCAGTCGAATAGATAGGGGACTGGGAAAGCGGCAGTGCTCCGCCCATTGAGGAAGTCGTCACAATGTGTCCCCCTTCACCATGCTTGAGAATGCGCGGCAGAAAGGTCTGGATTCCATTGACAACGCCGCCGATCAATACGCTTAGTCCCCAATCCCAGTCGTCGAACTTCGCAAGCTTGATCGAACCAAGCAGCCCGATCCCGGCGTTGTTGCAGAGAACGTGCACTTTTCCAAACACCCGTTCCGTCTCGTCTGCTGCCCATGCGAATGCTTTGCGATCGGTGACGTCCAGTTTAAGGCAGCAGACGTTCCTTCCCTGGCCCATACGGCCGAATTCGGCCAAGGTTTCCTCCAGCCGGCGGTCATTAATATCGGAAATGACGACCTTCATGCCGGCTTTGACGAATGCCTTCGCCATGCCGAGCCCGATTCCGCTTGCCCCTCCGGTGATAAACGCGACTTTACCTTCCACATTTTGCATGATCGGCTCCTTAGGAAACTGCAAAGAAAAACGCCACGGATTTCACTGATTTCTCAGACTTGAAAATGTGAAATCGGCGGAATCCGTGGCGTTTTGAATTTCGTCTATTCCTGCTTCACCGCCGGTTTTGACGGAATGGTTTTTGGCGGCGCCGGCGGCGGGGCCAAGTTGACGTCATATCCGGCAATATCCAATTGTGGAGGAGCTTCTCTGACAAGCTTGAGCGCTTTGGCTGGGCAGTTTTGTATGCAAGCCTGGCTGCCGGCTGGTCCGCCTTTTTCGCTCCAATAAGGAGCATTGGCACACAGGTCGCACTTTGCCGATTTGTTTTTTACCGGATTCCAGATTGTCCGGTGAGGCCGTTGCGGGCATGCGTTGATGCATGCTTTGCATCCGATGCATTTCGACTGATCGATCATCCGAACGTTTCCGTAGCTGGCGTCCACATGGCAGGCGCCGGTCGGACAATTCTGGACGCAAAGCGGGGAAACGCACTGCCGGCATACGGACATCACGACGTCGTATGGATACTTGGTGAACGAAGGGGCGTCCCGGATAATTTGAATCCTGGAAAGTGAGGGACTCGCCTCCCCCTCATGAGTTAATGAGCAGGCAAACATGCAGCTCTGACATCCAAGACACAACCTGCTGTCATAAACGATGTACCCTGTCGATGCGGCGTAAGTCGGTTTTGCCACCGTCTGGGCCAAAGCCGTCGCAGCCTCGGGAGCACAGACTCCCAGTGCGCCGGCGGCGATTGCGGCGCCACTGCCGATAAGAAACTCCCGTCTTAGAACTTTCCTTTTTTCATTTACGGCTTTCTTGGCTTCAGCCATAAAGCTGTCTCCTTTTTTATTCATGTCCAAACAGTTGGCTTTCTGTGTGGTTTCCTGTAGCCTGCCATTGAGTTGCTTTTTTGGCAACAGAATTGTGGAAAAACCGTTTACCGGTTCACGCGTTTACGCGTTAGCTGGAAGACTCAACGGAAACGCGTAAACCCGTAAACGCGTGAACGCGCAAACGGCTTTCAGGTCATTCTTCCGAGATACCTTTTTCACTCGCCCGCTTTATTTCTTCGAGGGTGTCCAGCTTGGCCTTCGGATTTATTTCGATGCCGCAGCGGAAGGCATCCCCCAAATAGTCTCCCACACGATAATATCCCCACCCGGCAAACAGAATCGGATTTACCTTAGCGGGATCCGGCCGGCCGGCGGTGAGGCAATCTTCCGACACATGAGTTTCAACAATCCTGCCGACAATCAATTCGTGACTTCCCAGGTTTAAAATCTGAATAACCTCGCAGCCGTGGTTGATCGGACATTGCTCAATGAATGGGACGTTCTTCAGCTTGCCGTAAAAAACGGTAAAGTGACAGTCCGCAGCTTTATCGATCCTGGCGCCGGAAGCGAGCCCGCAATAATCGGTTTCCTTTACATAATCGGCGGAGGGGATATTGACCGAAAAACTCATATTCTGACGAACCCCCTTTAGTGAATGACGATGGTGCTGCAGAGCTATCGTAATCGATGGCGGCACGCTGGCGGCCACCCCAGTCCAGGCCACGGTAGTAAAATCCGGCTTGTCGTCCACATTCGCGCCAATCAGAATAGTCGGATAAAATCCCAATATGGGCAATGGCCCACTCTTCGATTCCAGCTTTATCTTTGCCATTTCAATTTCCTCCGCGTCTGACTATTTTGCCTTCGAAATCTCTTCGTTGAGGATGTCTTCCGCCCAGGTTAGCGCGGCCATCATTTTAGGAAATCCTATGGAAGTCAATGCGAGCAGAATAGCGTGTCGAATTTCGTCCGGCTGAAGACCGAGGTCGAGCGCCTTGCGAACCTGAGAATGAACGGATCCTTCGGTTTGAGATCCTGCGGCGATGCCAAGCTTTACCAAGGACTGATCTCTTTCGCTCAATGGGCCGGAGCGGCGGCATTCGCCGGCAAGGTTCTCATACAAAGTTGCAATTTTCGGATGTTTTTTTGTGAACTCCTGAAACCGTGCGGGGACTTTTTTCATTTTCCCTCCCTTGAGTCAGACTAGGCCAGTTTACAATTGACGATTGAAAAGGTCATTATCCTTTCCCAATTGTTAATCGCAAATCGTTAATCGTCCATTACAAATTTCAGGGGAGCTTGACGGCGCGCCAGTGGGAGGGGGCTTCCGGTCCTGCGGCCGGTTCCACATACAGGACAATTCGCCCGCCGCGCCGGTTGGGCCTCAAGTGCTTGCAATTCATTCGCTTTTTCGTTGTCAGTGCTTAAAAACGAAGGGCCGGAGTCGCTCAGAGCAACTCAGCTCTGCCGGCCCTTCGCTAATCCAATGGCTAGAGATTAGTTTTACCCTAACACGGAACTAAATGGATTAAAAGTTATTTTTAGTTTATATATGTAACTTTTTTTGAGGAGGGCTGACCATGCGATCCTGCATCTCGGCAATTTGGGTTCTCCTGCCCTGCCTGCTTTTTTCCCAAACTGCGCCCAAACCGAAAACGGCAGAGGAGATTCACAAGCTACACCAGGATTCCAAAGCATACATTGCGATGCTGGAAAACCCGGAACGGGATGCAGAGCAAAAGCCGGACCAGGTGATTGCCGCGCTCGGACTAAGAGCCGGAGAGACATTGGCCGATATTGGAGCCGGATCGGGGTATTTCTCTTTCCGGTTTGCACGAGCTTTGGGCAATAGCGGCCGCGTCTATGAAGCACGCTCCGCCGCGTTACGGAAGGGCAGGACAATGAACCGCCAGGCCGATGCGGCCCATGACAGACTTCCTGATTAAGAGCGGGACATGAAAATGAAAGGATTTTGGACTTTTCTTTTGTATCCGATGCTGCATTGTTTAAATTATCCAGCAGTCCTGGAGGCTGCGACATGATCGAAATTGAAATTCCCGGATTTGCGAAATTCCATTTTGCCCACCTGGTGCTTGATGTCAACGGAACGATTGCCAAAGATGGGCAGCTGCTGGACGGAGTAACTGAGTTGCTCGCGCAGTTGCGGACCAAACTTGGGATCCACCTGATAACGGCGGATACTCACGGAAACCAGGAAATCATAGACCGGACGTTGTCGCTGAAAGCTGTTCGAATCCCCGCGCAAGATCAGGCAAAAGCCAAACTCAACTACATCGAAGGATTAGATGCAGACAAAGTCATCGCCATCGGCAACGGTGCAAATGATGCCGCGATGCTGGAGAAAGCCGGGCTCGGTGTTTTCGTCATTGGGCCTGAGGGTTCGGCGGTTGAAGCTCTATTGAAAGCGGATGTGGTTGTTCCAAATATCTGTGCAGCTCTCGAACTGCTGATCCATAC
Source organism: Acidobacteriota bacterium (assembly GCA_050010475.1). GTDB lineage: Bacteria > Acidobacteriota > UBA6911 > UBA6911 > UBA6911 > UBA6911. The sequence continues at coordinate 3,968 of JBEKKY010000169.1, forward strand.
CAAGCGTTTGATCGCTACCCTCCGGCGATAGCTGGCGATGAACCGGATGCATCCGAGAATATCGGTAAATTGCAGGCGCAAGAAACGAATCCGCTCCTGCTTTGCGATTTCCAGGACCTCGTTTGCCGTTTTGACCGGTGTCAAACGCTCCCCCTTAGAACACGGGCCAGCCGGCCCGTCCACGCGGGCAGTTCGAGATCAGGGATCTGCCCTCCGCCCTCGGCCGTTACATAGAAATTGTTCTCGGCCCTCGCATTCCAGGTTGCAATTTTGGCCGAATGAATATCCAGTCCGCACCTTGAGAGACACCGGGTCATTAAATAGAGAAGGCCCTGCAGGTCATGCGCGACAATGTGGACGACAGTATGGTCTTCGGAAAGATCGTTATGAAGATCGATGCCTTCCAGTGCAATGCCGGCTGGTGGAGTCTTGCCTGACTTTTTCAGGAATTCTTCAATCGGCTTGGCTCCGGCGAGCACTTCTTTGAGGGCCAATTGAATCTTCCGCGCACGATGTTCGGAGATCTGCATCCCATTGGACCGAATCCAGAGAGTGTCGAGAACCACAGGCCGCATTTTCTGCATAGTGAAAGCCTGGGCCCTGTGAATGTCCGCATTACAGCCGTAGAGGACGCCTGTTATTTTAGACAGCATGCCTGGGCTGGGATCGTCGTAAGTGCATAAAGTAAGCTCCGTATAATCGTCGCCCGGGCGATTGTATACATCGAGTACGACGTTCTCGGACTCCAACCTCTCAAGCAGTTGTAAATGGAAGGAGATCTCCTCCAGAGGTGTGTTTAGAACATAGCCGGCCGGCATTGCGTCGCAGTGTTTCTGCACTGCGGCCTCGTTCTTGGGCCCTCTTAGCGCCACGAGTTTTTTTCTGACCAGGACGATTTTGTCTTCCGGTGTCCCAGTGGCAGCATCGCCGGCGTCACCGGAAAAATAATCCCGCATTTTTCTATAAAGATCCTCCATGTCCCTGAAATCCATGGAGGTCCAGTTCTTCTCTGCAACGGCAGAAGTGTCGACGTATGTGAAAACATACAGATGATGCAGCGCTTCCAGGCTGGGGACCTGTTCTGCGACTTTGCGGATTACATTTGTGGATTTCAGGTCGTGCAGCCTCGCTGTACGCACGAGCAGCAGATGTCTTCGAATCAGAATATCCAGAATTTCCCTTTTCTCGGGAGCCAAATTCAACTTGATCGCCACAGATTTAGCCAACCCGGCGCTGCTTTCCGAATGATCGCTTCCCGGCACAAGTTTTCCCGCATCATGAAGCAGACAAGCCAGCACGAGCATGTCGTAGTGAGAGCACTGTCGAAGCAACTCGGAAAACCGTTGTCCCTCAGGATCGCGGCCCGCCTGGAGACTTTCCAGGTGCTCGATCATCCGGATCGAGTGCTCCCCCACCGTGAAGCGATGTGCGGGATCCGGGGGGACAAAGCGCATGACCTCCGAGAAATCCGGTATGAATCGGTCCAGAATTCCAAATTCCGATAAAGCGCGCAATGCCGATGCAGAACCGCGGCTTTGAGAAAGTATCTGGTTAAAAGCCCAGACTTCTTCATCGGCCGGCTCTCGTATTTCCAGTGCGTTCTCGCGCGCGTCCAAAAGTCGTTTTCTATCCTGCAGGCCTACCGGAATTGAATAGCGCTGGGAAAGATGAAGCATATTGACGGCTTCGGAATCTGAAGAACCGTCCTGGAGATGCAGCGACCCACTTTCCAGCCGCACCCCGTTAATCGGGAGGGGACCCTGTAAAGCGGTCCGAAAAGCCGACTCCCGGAACCTAGCCAGAGTCTCAGAATGTGCCAGGTGTTTGGAGAGCCACGTTTGGGCCGTGCAACCGCCGAGTTCGCGCGCAATCCGGTCCTGATAATTTGTGATAAGCACGTCGGAGAGCTTGCCCGCCGCGAGATGAAGCCAGGTACGGGCACGCCAAAACCAATTGGCTGCTTCCTGAACATCGGAAATCTGGCGGTCCGATATTCCGGCCTGATCCCTCAAGGACGATTCAAGTGTAGCATCCTCTACACCAAGAAGCAGTTTGAATATCCAACGTGCGCGGTGCAGATCCCTGAGCGAGCCGGGGCCTTCCTTTAGGTTTGGTTCGACACAATAAATCGAACCGCCCCGCTTCAGCGGGTTCTCATTGGGGGACTCGTCTTCAAGCATCAGATCAAGCGGGCATAAAACTTCACGGATACGGACCCGGAGCCCATCGGCAAGCGCTCGATCTCCACAGATGAATCGAAGATCCAGGAGAGCCGTTTTGGTCGGAACATCCCAAGCGCTTGCTTCGGTAATCGGCCGGAAGGAATATCCCACATGAACATCCTTCAAAGAGAGAAATGCATCCATTACGAGCTTGAACGCAGTGTGGACAAGCGCTTCAACCCACGGGTCCTCTTCCTCTGAAGGAATAAAAGCGATGTCGATGTCGGAAAAGGGATTCAGTTCTCTTCTTCCGTACCCCCCCGTGGCAACAATGGCAAGTCCGGAATGAACGGAGCGGGACGCTTGATGATCAGCGGCCCGGCACGAGACCTCATAAATCTCCTGCAGCAGCGTATCGATCAGGAGGGAATGGGCTTCAAGCAGTTCACGACATGGCGAATTCCACGAGACTTGGCCAAATAGCTCCGCTCGCCTTTGGCGGAACTTGTCCCGGAGATGTTCGATTTCTTTTTGCATAGATTACAGGCATAGCCGCCATTAAAAGCCGATGGATACCGGCTGGATTTATAAATACTACGGGGGGGGGTTCGCTAGGGCTGACTTAGCGCGGATTGAAGATTTGGGTGTTACAGGGAATCTTCTCCCCTTTCGCCGGTTCGAATTCGCATCGAATCCTCAAGCGGCAGGATGAAAACCTTTCCGTCTCCAATTTCACCTGTGTATGCGCCCTTCCGGATTGCCTGGACAGCTTCCTCGCATTGATCCTCAGCGACGGCCACTTCGATCTTGGATTTGGCCAAAAGGTCAATGCTGTATTCTGAACCGCGATAGCGCTCCACTTGCCCCTTCTGCCTGCCCGCCCCTCTCACATCCGTAACTGTCAAACCAGCCACACCTATGGCGGACAGAGCTTCCTTTACCTCTTGAAGTCGGTGGGGTCTGATTACGGCCAAAATTAGTTTCATAGACACAAGTCCTCGTTAGTCCAGCAGATTAAAGCCAAGTAACCGCAATTCACTATATGCGGCAGCCTTTGAAAATGTCAACAAACCGTCTCATTTGTTTGCACCTTTTGCACTATTTGCCAATCATTCGTCGAAATTGATCAATAAATTACAGCTTTCCTAACATGTTTAATGCATTTTGCATGTTCATGATTGCAATTCTGCCACAAAGAAAAGCGGGGGCAGCCATCGAAACCCCCTAATTCATCGGGTGGCTGCCCGTGTTTTTCCTTCATTCCGCTTTGGCAGTCGGTTCGATCTTCGAACGCAGTTCGTTTAGCTGAGACGCGATTGCGTCCAGGTGTTTGATGAGTTCGGCCTGTTCCGCTTCATCAGGTGTTGGTTTTTTGGCCGAGAAAAAGATGCCGCCGCCGGGCTCTATGGCAGCCCGATCGATCTCCTCGAGATCGGCAAAACCCTGCCGATGCGCGACGATCTCCAATTCCTGCTTTGTCAACAACTCTCTTTTCAAGTGGGATTCCTGAATTCGCCCATGCTC
>JBEKKY010000170.1:0-7590 GCA_050010475.1 Acidobacteriota bacterium
GAGGAACGATATCAAAGCATGCGCCAATTATCGGCGGATCTCCGCTCCGCCTGCCAAAACACCTTGGCCCCGCGCCAGCGAAGCGCGGAATCATTCGGATTTCCTAAATGGTTTTTCTCTCGATTCGGGCGCACATTGCGCAAATAAAAGGCCGCCTCTATTCTCCTCAGTCGTTTGGTGCAATAATAAGTCAGTTGCGGATGATTTGGTGAGACCTGAAGACTGGAGGTCAGCATGCCCTTTTGTCCAGCGTGCCGCACGGAATATGAGGACCGGACCGACAGATGCGAGAGCTGCGGAATTCGATTGGTAGACGCCCTGCCGGAAGAAACTGCCGATAGAGAAACCGCGGGTATCGAACTGGTTGATCTGGCAGATTTTTCCAATGTGTCCGAGGCGGAGATGATCAAGGAGATATTGGAAAAAAACGATATCCGGACTATCCAGACAGGCGAAGTGGATCCTATTGGCATAACCAGCGGCGCGGCGCCGGTTACCTTGCTGGTTGAGCAACGATATCTTCCGCGTGCCCGGGAGTTGTACGAAGCCTATTTTGCAGGGACTGATGTCGGAGAATCCCTACCCGATCAGGAGTAATTGCACCAACCTTCCATTCAATCCAGGCGAAAAACTGATGCACTTCGAAGATCCGATTCCAGAACAGAATTCCTCATGCTCCGTGGTGGAATCCAGGGAGGAACGCCCCGCCCCTGCTGCTCCCGTCAGGCAAGGCACGCCCGAGCCCATTCGAGGCGGGAACCTTCGTGTTGTCGAAAACATGGAAACCAGTCTCTCCATCCCGACTGCAACATCCTATCGCACCATCCCGGTAAAGCTGCTGGAGGAGAATCGAAGGATTGTCAATGAGCAATTGGATGCAGGCGGTTTGGCAAAGGTTTCCTTCACACACATAATTTGCTGGGCCATCGTACAGGCTTTGAGTGCATTTCCCTCTATCAACGCTTCCTATGAGATCATCGATGGTCTGCCCCACCGCAGGACAAAGCAGGACGTCAACCTTGGGATCGCGGTCGATTACACGCGCAAAGACCGAACGCGTACCCTGCTTGTTCCCAATATCAAAAGTGTGAACAAGATGTCCTTTGCGACATTTCTAAGTTCCTATAATTCTATGATCGAGCGCATTCGCAAAGGCATCATTGAACCCTCCGATTTTCAAGCTACAACGATCACTTTGACAAACCCGGGAACCGTAGGGACATTTTCCTCGATCCCCCGCCTTATGAAAGACCAGGGCGCCATCATCGCCACCGGTTCCATCGGATACCCGGCTGAATACCATGCATGGTCGCCGCGGGCACTCTCGAGCCTGGGCCTGAGCAAGGTAATGACGATCAGCTGCACGTACGATCATCGCATCATTCAGGGTGCGGAATCCGGTGAATTTCTGGGCCGAGTGAAGGAACTGCTTTTGGGGCAGGATACCTTTTATGAACGGATTTTTGATGATCTGCGCCTGCCGGCAGTTCCAATTCAATGGGCACGAGACCATCACCCCTCATTCGCCGGTGCGGCGCCCACACGCGAGGACTCGGAAAAGCAGATCGGCGTATTGGAGCTGATTAATTTATATCGCGTGCGCGGACATCTGATCGCGAAGCTGGATCCCCTTGGCGGACATCAAATCTATCACCCGGAACTGGATCCCGCGAATTTCGGCCTAACAATGTGGGATTTAGACCGGGAGTTTGCCACCGGTGGATTGGGAGGACTTGAACGCGGAACGCTACGTCAGATATTGGCATCCCTGAGAGAAGCATACTGCCAAAACGTCGGAGTGGAATACCGCCACATTCAGGATCCGGATGAGAAAGCCTGGATTCAGGAACGCATCGAACCTCCGGAAGCGAGGGGCCCGTTGGACCCGGCGATACGCATTCAAATCCTCAAAAATCTGGTGGCCGCCGAAGGGTTTGAAAAATATCTGCACACCAAGTTCATCGGACACAAGAGATTCGGCTTGGAGGGAGCGGAAATCACCATCGCGGTTCTCGCGACGATCCTGACGGAAGCCACGGCCATCTCCGTTGACGAGGCGGTTATAGGAATGGCTCACCGGGGACGACTGAACGTCCTTGCCAACATCATCGGCACGCCGCTCGCCAAGATGCTCTCGGAGTTCGAAGAAATCACCGATCCGATGGCGATTCAGGGCTCCGGAGACGTCAAATATCATCTCGGCTCTGCCGGAAAATTCCGATCTCCGGATGGACGGGAAATTGCGGTTTCTGTGGCGCCGAACCCCAGTCACCTCGAATGGGTGAACCCCGTAATCGAGGGAATTGTCCGTGCAAAGCAAGAACGCCGCGGCAACAAAAAACGAGACCAGGTTTTGCCCATCTTGATTCACGGCGACGCCGCTTTCGCCGGCCAGGGAATTGTCTGGGAAACGATCAACCTCTCGCAGCTTTACGGCTATCGAACAGGCGGGACGATCCACGTTGTCATAAACAACCAAATAGGATTCACGACTCCCCCTGAAGAGGCGCGGTCGTCGCCATATCCGACGGACCTCGCTCGATCCGTGCAGGCGCCGATTTTCCACGTCAATGGAGACGATCCTGATTCCGCGGTGCGCGTGGCCGCCTTGGCGATTGCGTATCGCCATCGATTCAATAAAGACGTTGTCGTCAATATCTTCTGTTATCGCAGGCATGGACATAACGAAGCGGACGAGCCCAGCTATACCCAGCCGCTTCTTTACAAAAAGATCAGCGAACGGCCATCGGTGTTGACGTTGTATTCGCAAACGCTTGAGCGCGAAGGAATCGTCAGCGCGGAAACTGCAGAATCCATGCGCCGTGAAATGCGGGACCGGCTGGATCGGGCTTACCAGGAAAGTCTAACGGGGGACCATCGCTTTCAGCCGGATATCCCTCTTGCCGTGTCGGAAGAGGAACTCCGGGAATTCCAACCCACCAGCGGAACCAATGTCGGAATGGAAATGCTCCGAAAGGTGGCGCTGGGACTTTCGATGCTGCCGGAAAATTTCCGGCTTCATCCGAAGCTCACCAGCTTCATGGCCAAACGCCGCGAACTGGTAGAGGGCAATCCGCAGATCGACTGGAGCTTCGCCGAAGCGCTGGCATTCGGAACCCTTGTTTACGAGGGGACGCCCGTCCGCCTGAGCGGGCAGGACTGTGCTCGAGGCACTTTCAGTCAAAGGCATGCAATACTCTCCGATATGGAAACCGGCATCCAATACATCCCACTGAAAAACATCAGCCGCGATCAGGCGCAATTCGTAGTATTCGACAGCCTTCTATCAGAAGGGGCAGTCCTCGGCTTTGAATTCGGCTACAGCGTGGCAGACCCGCTGACTTTGGTGTTGTGGGAGGCGCAGTTTGGCGATTTCGCTAACGCAGCTCAGGTCATCATCGATAATTTCATTGCCAGTTCCGAATCAAAATGGCAGCAGCCCTGCGATCTCGTTCTCCTGCTGCCGCACGGCGTGGAAGGACAGGGTCCTGAACACTCCAGCGCACGGTTGGAACGCTTTCTCACACTCTGCGCCGAAGACAACTTGCGGGTTTGCTTGCCAACAACCGCTTCGCAATATTTTCATCTGCTTCGGAGACAGATGCGGGATGCAAAACGGATCCCGCTGATTGTCATGACTCCCAAGAGCATTCTGCGGCACCCGAAATCTGCATCCAGACCTGAGGAACTTGCGGACGGCCAGTTCCATCTGTTGCTGGGAGATCCGAGCATTCAGGATCCACAGAAGGTCCGACGCGTACTTCTATGCACAGGTAAAATTTATTACGATCTTTTGAAAGAACAGGAAAAACGTGGAAGTTCCCATATTGCGATCCTTCGTGTTGAAGAGCTTTACCCGTTCCCGGAGTGGAACTTGTCCGAAAATCTGGCGGCCTTTCCCCGCATCCAGGAACTCTGCTGGGTTCAGGAAGAACCGCAAAATATGGGCGCCTGGAATTTCGTGCAGAGGCACATCACCCACACTGTTTCATTCGGCCGCGATTTTCGTTATATCGGCAGGCCTGAAAGGGCCAGCCCCGCTGCAGGCTCGTTCAAGCTGTATTTAAAAGAACAGCAGGCTCTGGTAACTGAAGCCTTTGAATAGCAATTTGCAAATGGGGACGCTCCCCTATTTTGTAGCATGGCTCCGGATCGGTGCAGCCGTCCGACCAAATGGGGGAGCGTCCCCGTTTTACAAATCCATGGGAGAATTTTGTGAAGATCGGAATTACCTGTTACCCCACCTACGGAGGAAGCGGAATTGTCGCAACGGAACTGGGCAAAGAACTAGCCGACAGAGGACACGAGATCCATTTCATAAGCTACGCTCTCCCCATGCGCCTTAGCACAGCGCAAGCCAACATTCAGTTTCATGAGGTGGAGGTCACAACCTATCCCCTATTCGACCATCCGCCGTATGCACTGGCATTAGCAACCAAGATGGCCGAAATCGCGGAAGTTCATCATCTGGATCTATTGCACTGTCACTATGCCATTCCGCATTCGGTGAGTGCATTTCTGGCAAAATCCATGCTTCTCCCGCAACGCCTGCCGGTCGTTACAACTCTTCACGGAACCGACATCACGCTGGTCGGGGCTGATCGCTCCTATCTGCCGATCACGCGTTTTTCAATTGATCAATCGGATGGAGTGACTGCGGTGTCCCACTTCCTGAAGGAACAGACGATCAATGTCATCGGCGCAAAGCGGGACATTGAAGTGATCTATAACTTTGTAAATTGTAATATCTACAAGCCATCGAGCAACCAGGAACTAAAGAATCATTTGGCCCCGAACAAAGAGAGAATCCTGATCCACGTCTCCAACTTCAGAGCCGTTAAACGCCCTGCGGACGTGGTGGACATCTTCGTCCGGGTGCAGAAGGAGATTCCTGCAGTCCTCCTCATGGTTGGAGACGGCCCCGAACGAAGCAATGCGGAATGGGCTGCGCGCAACAGCGGCGTCGAACAGAAAGTTCATTTTATGGGCAAGCAGGACAACATTGAAGAATTGATCTCCCTCTCCGATCTTCTACTGCTACCCAGTGAAAATGAGTCTTTCGGATTGGTGGCGCTGGAAGCCATGGCCTGCGAGGTGCCCGTCGTCGCCTCGCGAGTGGGAGGGCTTCCAGAAGTGCTGACCGATGGCGTGGAAGGGTTTCTGGTGGAGCCGCGGGATATTGCCAAAATGGCGGAATGCTCCCTGAAGATCCTCGCCAGCCCATCCTATCGGAAGGAAATGGGAAAGCGAGCAAGGGCGAAAGCCCAGTTGCAGTTTTGCTCGACCATAATTATTCCCTCCTATGAAAGCTACTATCAAAAAGTAATTGATCGCACCTGATATGGATGCAGGATAAAAGATGCAAAATCTGCTCTGAGTGACACATCAACGACAAAATCACCCAAGCGGAGGAGAAGATGGATTTCGAAAATTGCACCACAACCCGAAGGGAATTCGTTCGGAATATCGCAATTGGGATTGCGGCATCTGCTTTAACACGCCCGCTGACCGCCCGTTCTCGGGACATCCCCGCCGTAGTTTCTCCCGATTGGCTTTCAAAAAATCTCGGTGATTCCAGGATTGTCGTGATCGATATTCGCACCGCCGAACAGTACAAAAAAGGGCACGTTCCAGGAGCAATCAATGTGCCGATGGCCTTGTGGGCCGTGTCTAGGAATGGCCTTTCGCTGGAGCTGCCGCTCGAGGATGCACTGAGCGACCTCATAAAAAAAACGGGGATGAACGCCGGCTCTCATCCTGTCATCGTGAACAGATTTGACACGGATTTCAACCGTGCCGACACGACCCGAGTCGCCTGGACCTGCGCGATCGCCGGCATCGAAAATGCGGCCATTCTCGATGGGGGTCATAACCGCTGGGTCAAGGAAATCAAAACCCTGTCGACCGAGGATGTAAATGCCACGCCGAGCGCATACGCGTTGAAAATGAATCAAAGCATTCTGGCTTCGAAAAGATATGTCTTGGAAAAAATCGGCAAAGCTATTCTTGTGGATACCCGGTTGCCAGAGGAATATTTTGGCGTCGCGTTGAAACCCGGTCACATCAAAAGCGCTGTTAATTTGCCGACTCCGTGGGTCTTTGCCGGCGACGGGACATTCAGGAACGAGGAAGACCTGTTGGCAATGGCTTCGGGTGTGATCGGTACAAACAAGTCAAAGGAAGTAATCTTGTACTGCGGCTTCGGCGGCTATGCCTGTACCTGGTGGTTTTTATTGACCCAGATCTTTGGATACCAGAACGTAAGCGTTTATGACGGATCCATGGAGGAGTGGGTTAAAGATCCCGCAGACCCCGTAAGCGCCTTTAGCTGGCACTGAACTCAGAGAAAATTTTACGAAATCCTGGAATACTCTGGGAGCCGGTTCGATCTGCCCTGCATGCTAATTTTAGTTGCTGCGTTGAGCCCTGCTGGGATAGTCTGCCTCATCTTTTTGATCTGGAAAGGTGGGCCGCAGCGCAGATATGCAGGATTTAAACGCAACATCGATCGAGAATCAGGGGGCCAACAGGCCTGCTTCTTCCCGTCTTCTTCCCCTTCTGATCCTGCTTTTTTTCGGCAGCGGGTTTGCAGCGCTGATTTACGAAATCGTATGGCTGCAGTTGCTGGAACTCGTGATCGGTTCCTCCGGAATCTCGCTGGGGGTACTGCTGGGAACGTTCATGGGGGGCATGTGCCTGGGCAGCCTGGTGCTGCCGCGCCTGATTTCAAACAGGTTTCATCCGCTTCGAGTTTATGCCGTTCTTGAGCTTGGAATCGGGTTGATAGGCATTCTGGTGGTGTTTGGAATGCCGCATATGGCCGACTTGTACGCCCACCTATACTGGCACGGCGTGTTTGCCCGGACTTTTATTGCCGCTGTCTGTCTCATTCCCCCCACTCTTCTGATGGGAGCGACGCTTCCCGCCGTTGCCCGGTTTGTGGAATCGACCCCGGAAGGCGTTTCGTGGATGGGCTTTTTCTATGGCGGAAACATCGCCGGCGCTGTGGCCGGGTGCCTGATTGCAGGTTTCTTCCTGCTGCGCATATTCGATATGCCTTCGGCTACCTTTATCGCCGCTGCAATCAATGCCCTGGTTGCGGCAATCGGGCTTATGCTTTCCAGAAAGAGCCCGTATGAGCCCGTTTCCACCAACGCATCCGAAAAGGCTCGACCCGACTCGCTGCGAACGCTGGTACTGATCGCGATTGCACTTTCCGGTATGTCTGCCCTGGGCGCCGAGGTGGTCTGGACCCGTCTCCTGTCCCTTCTGCTTGGAGCGACGGTCTATTCTTTTTCGATTATTCTGACTGTCTTCCTTGTTGGATTAGGGATCGGAAGCGGCGCCGGTTCTCTGCTGTCCCGGACGTGCACCAGACCGCGTCTTGCACTGGGCGCTTGTCAATTCCTGCTTGCGGCAGCCGTTGCCTGGGCTGCGTTGATTATTGCCAAGTCTCTTCCCTATTGGCCCGTAAATCCAAGTATCTATACCAATGATCTGGGTCCCTGGTACATCTTCCAGCTCGACCTGCTCCGGGCCGCCTGGATGGTGCTGCCCGCCACGATTTTCTGGGGCGCCAGTTTTCCTTTG
>JBEKKY010000171.1:0-7543 GCA_050010475.1 Acidobacteriota bacterium
ATCTCGGTCCTTCGCACCTCACTGGATGCGGCAAAAGTGGGGGACAAAGAAAAGCTTGATGGGTTCCGCCGGCTCGAAAAATTTACACGAACGGTTGAAGAACGCTATGGGCCCAGCGCCGATTTCGACGCCGTTGTGGCCTACGAGAAATCGATCTCTCGCGGGCTGGGCGGCAGAAGCGTTTTCGACGATGTCAAGAAAAAGCCTGCCTCTGGGGTAAAACAGCTTTCCTTATTCGGGAAATAAATGGGGACGCCTCCCTTTTCGCCAGTTTGGTATTAGATGGAACCGCTATCGTGCGGGCGAAAAGGGAGGCGTCCCCATTTTACCTAGCTCCAGGGTTTTTCTGCGGCGGCGCGCTCGCCCGCAATATGACCAAAGACAATGCACTCCAGGATGTTGCCGCCGCCCTGATAATGCCAGCTGTAGACGGCTCCCAATTCCCCGGCGGAATAAAGCCTTGGAATAGGTTTTCGGTTTGTATCCAACACCTGGGAGTTGCTGTTGCGACGAGGTCCTCCCTGCGTGTTGGTAAAGGCAGGGACGAACTCGGCGGCATAAAAGGGCGGGGATTGAATCGGCGCCATTTTTTTGGGGTCCCGGCCGTATTCCGAATCATTTCCCGCGGCACAAGATTTATTCCAGGCGACCACCGTTTTTTCAAGCGCGTCGGGATTCTTGCCTATTTGGGCGGCCAGTTCCTTAAGCGTGTCGGCCTTCACAATCCAGCCCTTGTCAATTTCCGCGCTGTTATCTTTGCTCCAATCGTATTTTTCGATCTGTGACCACCAGCAGAAGAAGTAATTCGGCGGGTACAGCGGCCCGCTCTTTCTCATGGTCTCATCGAAGACGAGGTGTACGGGCAATGGAGCAGGGACGGGGATGTAGATGCCGTGAAAAGGTATTTTGCCGTGCTTTGTGCTGTAGGCCTCGTTGGTGAATCGCGTTGCATCCTTGGCGATCCAGATCCAGCCGTTTCCCTGAGGAGTAAAAGAATAGCCGAAAGCCCAGTCCTTGCCAGGAGCCTTAAAATTAAAGTCCGGGCCGGCCTGGTTGTCCATGTGCCATAGATCTGCGCCGATTGCCATAGCCATCCGGATTCCGTCGCCTGTGTTGTAGGGACTTCCCTTGGGATACCCGCAAGGCATGCCGAGGTAATCGCGGATCATCTCCTGGTTGTTTTCAAAACCTCCCGTGCACAGGACCACCGCTTTTTTCGCCTTCACGTAAACCTTCTTGCCGTGGCTTTCTGCAACCACGCCCCGGACCTCTCCGGTTTTAACGTCCCGGATCAATTCCACGGCGGGCATCTCATACTGAACCCTGACGTTTCTCTTGAGAGCGTTTTCCTTGAGCAGGATCCATAGGCGTTGAAATCCGTTGCCGAGCTTGGACCAGCAGACGTTCTGGGCGCCTCCCGGAAATTCCGGATACTCGCCCTGCGTTGGAATCGTCCTCATGTCTGCACCCATTTTCGTCAGCCACTCCGTCACATGAATCGAGTGTTCGTGAAAGACCTTGGTCACATCGTCCGGAATAGGATATCCGTCGCTCATTGCCTTCTGGTAAGCGACGCTCTTGTCGTAATCAGAAGGGCACCAATAACCCTGGCCGCTAACGCGGGTATTGCCTCCGGCGTGAGCTTCCGGCGCTTTCTCCAGAATGAGAACATCCGCGCCCTGATCTTTAGCGGTTATTGCGGTCATAAGACCGGAGCCGCCGGTTCCCAGGACGACAACTCCGGCTTCGTAATCCCATTTTATCTGATCTGTCTTAGCCGTGCCGGTTTCAAGGGCCGTGAGTCCGGCCAGACCTGCGGTTCCAACTGCTGCAGTCTTGATAAAGGATCTTCTTGAACTTTTCATAGCCTGGTTCCTTATCATAAAGTTGTTTTAACACGAAGACTCAAAGACACTAAGACTCAAAGATTTCAAACTTCCAAGCCAATGGATCTCATGAGCTCCAATGCGTTGCTCTTTCTGACTATTCCGGGGAGAAGATGGTAGTCGAAAACCATCTGCCCATTTTCAACATGATCTTCGAAGTGGACATTGACCGCATGCGGCGCGAGCACTTCGACAATGTGTGCCAGTGCAAGATCGTGCGTGGTCAGCATTCCAATCGAACCCTTGTGCACCAATCCTTTGATCACAGCTTCAGCGCCGATCCTCCGGTCATGGGAGTTGGTCCCATGAAGCAACTCATCCAGCAAGAACAGAAGCGGAATCGGACCCTCCGCCAGGGTAACCAGTTTCCGAAGCCGGGTAATCTCGGCATAAAATCTGGACGTGCCTGCATGCAGCGAATCCACGATCCGGATGGATGCGCCGACCGCCAGAGGGGCGATGCGCAAATACCGCGCGTGCACCGGAGCTCCGGCCAGGGCAAGCACTGCGTTAATCCCGACGGTCCGCAGCAGCGTGCTTTTTCCCGACATGTTCGAACCGCTTACAACCAAGACCTGCACGTTGCCTGTGAGACTGACGTCGTTTCGCACGCATCTGTCTTCGGGGAGCAGAGGGTGGCCAAGTTCGCGGCCTTCAAAACACGGCGACTCTTCAGATAACTCCGGAAAGGGATCGTGCGGATGTTCATAGGCATATCCGGCGAGTGAGGAGAGCGCTTCCAATTCGGCGACTGCTGCAAGCCATCCGGCAATTGCATGCCCGTTCTTCCTGCGCCAACCCTCGACCAAAAAGGCCAGTTGTATTTCCCAGAGGAGAATAAACGCGATCGGTGCAAAAAGCAGGTTCCTTCTTGAATCGAGGAGCACAATCAAACGATTTAACCGGGCAATCAGGCGAGATGGAGGCGAGCCCTCACGGTCGAGCGCGGCACGCAATTTTCTCAGATGAGCGGTTTTAAAAAATTCTTTCTCCAGACGAGCGAGTACCGAGGACAGCAGCCCAAGATCCAGGCCTGCCTTTTCGGCTGCCTCGACAGCCTGCCCAATGGTGCGCCTCTGAGAGAATGCGAATATCAACTCGGTAAGGATGGTCAGCAAAAACCATTGATGGTGGTCGGTTGCAATCCAAATCCCGATGGATACCAGCGTCAGGCAGGTGATGAGGATAGCGATGATCCTGATGAGATGTGAATGGAATCTCTCAGGTCCTTCTCCCCAGCGCACCAGCAGGTCCGGACTGACTCCCGCGCGCACATCCGCACCCAGACCTGCCAGATCCTCCCGCAAATCCAGGCCGGAGCGAAGTTCGTTCACCGCTTCCTGCCTTGCGCGAATCTCCTCAATACGGCCAGACGACGTGAGCCAGGATGCAAGCATCTCCTCACCGGCACGAGTGCGTGCGCTGCACAAAAGCTCGAAGAGCGAACCCTTGCCGAAAAGGTCCAGGTCTTCCGAGTACGGGTGCGAGGGATCCCTGAATCGATCCCCTGGCTCGCCGGCGCCTTCCCATGACTCGTTTAAACGCGCAAGTCCGCGCTCGTAAAAATCTACGGCGCGCCTGAATGTTTGCAGGTCTTGAAGCACGCGACCATGCAAAGCCATTAACCCGACGAACATGCAGCACGGGATCAGAAGCCACCAGGGAGAAATCTGCTGGGATTTGAAGGCAAACCATGCCATGACAACGGCCGTGATAAACAAAAGCAGCCGCGTGTTGCCGATCCGGTGATGCCAGAGATCCAGCCTTTTGGCAGAAGCGCGCCGCTGCTCGAGCCGCTTCGTATATTCGGTCCGGGGATCTTCTCCCATCAGCATCACGTCTCTCGCAGGCATTTATTTCTTCTCTTCGTATTTTCAGCAGATATAATGCCCCATGCTTCGACACATGGGGCAAGGATAATACAAAATGCGCACTAAAGAACGAGAATATGGCCATAGGGGGACGCCACCCTTTTGCGCGGCTTGGACTTCGTTTTATTTTCAGCATCGGGCGCAAAAGGGTGGCGTCCCCAATTGTGAGTCAAGGAGGTTGGAATGAGAATTTTGGGCATCGTGGGCAGCCCCCGCAAAAACGGAAATACCGAAATACTGATGAGTGAGGCGTTGAAAGTGGCTCGGGAGGCCGGCTGTGAGACGGAGATGTTCTTAATGTCCGAAAAGCAGGTCGCTCCGTGTGATGCTTGTGGCGCATGCTTTGAAGTCGGATCCTGTGTCGTGAAGGATGACATGCAGGAACTCTACCAGATGATGGAACGCGCGGATGGAATCATCATCGGCAGCCCGGTCTACTTCGGCACTGTGAGCGCGCAGACCAAAGCGATCATGGACAGAATGTTTGCTCTACTTCGCCAGCGGGCCCTGAAAGACAAAATTGCCGGCGCCCTTGTAGTGACCCGAAGAGTCGGGGCGATCCAGGCCAGGTCCCTCTTGTATTCGTTCTGCATAGCACAAGGAATGGTAGTTGCCGGGGGTGCGATCGGTTATGGCAGAGAACCGGGCGATGTCCTGACGGGAGTGGGTGGCGGGATTGACATGTCTGCCATGGAAGAAGCGCGCCTGCTGGGATCCAATGTGGTCCAGCTAGCCAGGCGGTTGGAACGGAAGTAGATTGACGATTTACGATTTTAGATTGACGATTGAAAAACCTTCGATCGAAGCGTGATGTTCAATCGTCAATCTAAAATCGTAAATCGTCAATTCTTCAGCGGAGCCGATGGGCGCCAGCCGCCGTTCACGCAAATCACCTCTCCCGTTACGTAGCTTGCATCATCCGAGGCCAGGAACAGCGCAGAATATGCAACATCCTCCGGCTCGGCCAACCGGCCCAGCGGAACCATTCCTGACGTTTGCCTCTCTATTTGGGGATCCTTCCAGAATGCGGCGTTGAAATCTGTTTTGACGATGCCCGGAGCGATTGCATTTGCTCTGACGCCGTAGGGCGCCAGTTCCAATGCAATCTGGCGGGTCAGCATGATGATTCCCGCCTTGGATACAGGATAGGCTCCGGCTCCCGCACCGGGGGTCAAGCCCACCTGAGATGAGATATTGATGATGCTGCCGCTTTTCCGCAGCATCATTTCCTTTCCAACGGCTTGGCAGCAGAGATATGTCCCTTTTAGATTCGTGTCGATGACTTTGTCCCAGTTCTCTTCACTGCATTCGATCAAAGTCTCACCCGGGATCCAGACCCCCGCGCAATTGGCCAGAATATCGATTTTGCCGTATGTCTCCAGCACGCGCCGGGCCATGATTTCGACCTGTTCCCGTCGGGAAATATCGGCATGGAGAACGAGGCTCTGCGAGCCGGCTTCATTCAATTCCTGTCCGGTCTGCTCGAGCAGGCCGTCTTCGACTGCTATGTCACAAACGGCGACATCCGCGCCGGCCGCGGCAAATGCAACCGCGATCGCCTTGCCTATCCCTCTTCTGCCGCCCGTCACAACCGCCGTTTTGCCCTGAAGACAATCATTTTTCATCGCATTCACCCTAGGGACGCCGCCCTGTTTCTCCTGCCTTGTTCTGCCTCTTGTTGGGAGAAACAGGGTGGCGTCCCCGTCTTTCTGGATTATAATTATGGCCCTTGGTTATGGCAGAGACTCAAGGTGCAATAGCTAACTTATCACTTCTAAAGAGGAGTTGAAAATGAATCGATCGCATTCGGTCCGTTGGGCAGTTGCAACTCTGGGATTGATATTGATGAGCGCAGGCGTTTTCGCCCAAGAGCAGCAACAGGGCGGATACCAGCCGCAAGTTGGACAGCCGGGAAAAGACGTAGTTTGGGTTCCAACACAGCAGGAACTTGTCAATAAAATGCTCGCAATGGCAAAGGTCACGCCCCAGGACTATGTGATCGACCTGGGCTCCGGCGACGGGCGCACGGTTATTTCTGCCGCGAAGCTTGGGGCTCAGGCGCTCGGCATCGAATACAATCCCGACATGGTGGAACTCTCGAAACGTAACGCGGCCGCTGCAGGCGTCAGCGACAAGGCCACTTTTGTCAAGGCGGACCTGTTCGAGAGCGATTTCTCAAGAGCGACCGTGATCACGATGTTTCTGCTTCCCGACATCAATATGAGGTTGAGGCCCCGACTCCTCAATTTGAAGCCCGGGACGAGAGTGGTTTCGAACAGCTTTACCATGGAAGATTGGCAATCGGACGAGACGGCTAATGTAGAGAACGGAGCCTGCACGAGTTGGTGCACAGCCTATCTCTGGATCATTCCGGCGAAAGTGGAAGGGAAATGGCAGTTGCCCGATGGAGAGCTTACAATCAAGCAGCAGTTTCAAATGATTTCCGGAACGCTCTCTTCCGGCGGTAAAGAGACTACGATCAACGGCAAGCTGAACGGCAACGAGATCGGCTTTGCTGCCGGCAGCTCCCAATACGACGGCCGCGTGGAGGGGGATGTTATCTCGGGAACCATCAAATCGGGCGCGGCATGGCGAGCCACCAGGGTAAAACAGTAGGCAATCGGCAGTGGGCAGTTGGACTGCCTACTGCCCACTGCCCACTAGTATCTCCACCAGTTTGTCGCAGTTGCGGACAATTTCCGCGATTTCCTCTTCAGTGATATCATCCAGATGGATTCCGGCGATTGCACAAACCGGTTTTTTCAGGCGCTTGCATAGCTTGCGCGCGGCATTGGAAGCTACCACATCATCCTTGTGACCGAGCCGGGTGATGATCGATGCAGACGCCCGTTCTTCCTCATTGCTGTAATCTGCCATTGCTACTGCGCCCAGGTGGGCCTGTTCGTTAAAAAGGTATACTACCAGGTCGTTTCCAATCGATTGGACGGATAAAGTTACCCGCGTGCGTCCTTCACCTTCGCTCAGCGTAACCGCATTCATACAGGAATGCCTGCCCCTCCCCATCTGTTAAACAGGTTGTGTCCAATTCCAAAGAGGTCGAGGGCTTTTCCGACGGTATGGTCCACAATGTCCTGAATTGTCTGCGGATGGTGATAAAAAGCGGGTGCCGGCGGCATGATGATGCCGCCCATTTCGGTAATGCTGACCATGTTCCTCAAGTGCCCCAGGTGAAGCGGAGTTTCGCGCGCCAACAGAAGCAACCGTCGTCTTTCCTTCAGCGTGACATCGGCGGCACGGGTCAACAGATTGTCCGCGTAAGAATGCGCCAGGGCAGAGAGGGTCTTCATACTGCAGGGAGCAACAATCATCCCATCGTGCTGGAACGAACCGCTGGCAAGCCTGGCTTCGACATCATCGATTGCATAGCAATAATTGGCCAGTGCTTTGACTTCTTTTACTTTGAAGTCTGTCTCAATTTCGATCGTCTGTTCTCCGGCAGCCGAAATAATCAGATGGGTTTCCATTTGATTGACGCCGGACAGCACCTGGAGCAGCCGTATGCCGTAAATAACTCCGGTGGCTCCGTTCATTCCTATCACTATTCTCAATCTTCAGCTCTCCTTTACCATGCAGCCTTAATATAACTCGAAGGCGGGAAGACTCGAAGCCTCAAAGTCCGCTTGATGTATTGGGCGGCGCAGTGCGCACCCGAGGATGCGCGGATTAGTCCTGTTTTTCAATCACCTCGATGGTAATATCGTCCGGTCCTTTCAGGTAGGAAACACCCCATCTGCCTTTTCCGTCGTTGCCCGGAGCCCATACCGG
>JBEKKY010000172.1:0-7491 GCA_050010475.1 Acidobacteriota bacterium
CGACCAGCGACTGACGACTAAATGACAGGGCATATACCAATGTTAAGCATAAATACGCTGAAGCCCGCCCGCGGCGCAAATCGCAAAAACAAGCGCGTTGGCAGGGGCATGGGTTCCGGGCACGGAAAGACGTCGACTCGCGGATACAAGGGGCAGTTGTCCCGAGCAGGCGCCAGAATGCGTCCGGGTTTTGAAGGTGGACAAATGCCGCTGCACCGGCGGCTCCCGAAGCGTGGATTCAACAATATTTTTCGGAAAGAATACGTCGCGATCAACCTGGAGAAGCTGGCGGGATTTGAGGCCGGCGCCCAAGTTGACCCGGAGATATTGAAGAGTCGCGGGTTCGTCAAGAACATCCGTGATGGACTGAAAATTCTGGGCGCCGGCGAATTGCAGAACGCCCTTCACGTGCGAGCTCACAAATTCAGCAGAAGCGCAGCGGAAAAAATCCAAAAAGTGGGCGGCACCATTGAGGTAATCGCATAAAAAGAATACACTTAAATATTTACCATTTCTCGAGACCGAGTGGCCTTTGAGAACAGCAATCCAGTCTTTGAGGTCTGAAAGACGATGCCGGAAGAACGAAGTCCGATCCTAAGTTCGATTCAGAATATTTTCAGCATACCGGACCTGCGCAAGCGCGTGCTGTTCATGCTCGCTTTGCTTGCCGTATACCGTGTGGGCGCGATTATTCCGACTCCAGGCATTAACCATACGGCTCTGGAGCAGCTGTTCGACACCAATGCCGGCACGATTTTCGGATTTCTGAATATGTTTTCCGGCGGAGCCATGAGGCGGTTCAGCATCTTTGCCCTGGGGATCATGCCGTACATTACGGCCTCCATTATCCTGCAATTGGCAACCGTCGTGGTCCCTTACCTGGAAAAGCTTTCCAAAGAAGGTGAACTGGGGCGCAAAAAGATTACGCAGTACACCCGGTATCTGACGGTCGGCTTGACCCTCTTCCAGGGATTCATGACCGCCGTGGCTCTTGAGCGAAGCAGTTCTCAGATTGTGCTGAATCCGGGCTGGGGCTTCCGGTTCATGGTGATGATCACTCTGACTACGGGAACAGCCTTCGTCATGTGGATTGGCGAGCAGATCACGGAACGCGGAATAGGAAACGGGATAAGTTTAATTATATTTGCCGGGATTGTCGTAGGCCTGCCGAAGGCAATTCAGTTCATTGTAGAAAAGCTCCAGATGCATGAATGGTCCGTTTTTACGGTGATCCTGTTGCTGGTCGTGATGGTGTTGGTTGTCGCGGCGGTCGTCTTCGTGGAGCGCGGACAACGGAAAATCCCGGTGCAGTACGCAAAGCGGGTTGTGGGACGGAAGGTGTACGGCGGACAGGCTACGCACCTTCCCTTGAGGGTGAACTCGGGGGGAGTCATTCCCGTCATCTTCGCGGCTTCGATTGTGGCGATCCCGTCGACTCTTGGGGCTGTATTTCCTAACGGTTTTATGAAGAGCCTTTCATCTCAGCTCGGTCAGGGAATGCCGCTGTACAACCTTCTGTATATCGTTGGAATTATCTTTTTCTGTTTCTTTTACGTCAGCATCATTTTCAATCCGATGGAAGTGGCCGACAATATCCGCAAATACGGCGGATATATCCCCGGAATCCGGCCCGGTCACAGAACGGCGGAATATATCGACCGGATTCTGAGCAGACTTACGGCAGCCGGCGCAATCTATCTGGTGCTTGTCTGTCTCTTGCCGGAATTTCTGATCACTGGATTCAAGGTTCAGCCGATACCCCTGGTCGGTCCGAAACTCGACGATTTCCTGAGTTCCGCCGGACTCAGCTGGATCACGACGGGTCTGGGCGTTCCGTTTTATTTCGGCGGCACCTCCCTTCTGATCGTGGTTGGTGTGGCCATGGATACGATTCAACAGATCGAATCGCAACTCATCATGCGCCATTATGACGGATTTCTGAAGAAGGGGAGAATTCGCGGCCGGAGAGGCTAGAACCGAATTACGAATTACGAATGACGAATTACGAATTAAAAAACCACCAGCTTGTGTTCCAATTCGTCATTCGTAATTCGTCATTGAATTAGCGATGAAGAACCAGAGGCTAGCGATTATAATGCTGGGTCCGCCAGGGGCGGGAAAGGGCACTCAGGCGCGCATGATGAGTGAGTCCTTGAAGCTTCCCCACGTTTCAACGGGGGACATGCTCCGCGAAGCTCTCAAGAACCAGACGGAATTGGGGAAAAAGGCAAAGGCTTTCATGGAATCGGGGGCGCTTGTTCAGGATGATCTGGTAAATGCGATCGTTGCCGAACGTTTGGGTCGCGAGGACTGCCGCAGTGGATTTATTCTGGACGGCTATCCGCGGACGATCCCACAAGCGGAGTGCCTCCATTCCGTACTCAAAAAGGACGGAACAAAGGTCCTGACTGTTTGGGTTGAGGTCGGGGACAATGAGTTGATCCGAAGACTTTCTTCGCGCTGGACATGTCCGAAATGCGGCAAGATGTTCAATGCGGAGACGGATTCGAGCAAAGCCGGCGGTAAGTGCGACGAGTGCGGTGATCCGCTCTTCCAGCGCAAGGACGACAGCGCGGAGGTCATCGCTGAACGGCTGCAGGTTTATCACAAAGCGACACGGCCGTTGGTTCATTATTACAGGGATCATGGCTGTTATGTTGAAGTAAACGGCTACGGAGCAGTAGAAGAAATATTCGGTTCTATTATGAACGAAATTACGAATTGCGAATTACGAATGACGAATTAAAACCATCGTCGCGTGTTTCCATTCGTAATTCGCAATTCGTAATTCGTAATTAGGTACTATGCCTAAAGAGGATGCAATCGAAGTCGTCGGAACGGTGGTGGAAACGCTGCCGAATGCAATGTTCCGAGTGGAACTGGAAAACAAGCATATGGTTTTGGCGCACGTTTCGGGCAAGATGCGCAAGAATTTCATCCGTATCCTTCCCGGCGACAAGATCCTCGTTGAACTGTCCCCCTATGATCTATCGAGGGGAAGGATTGTTTACAGGTACAAGTAGATTACAGAAGTTTACGCGTTGACGCGTTAACGCGTTAACTCGTAAACGCGTCAACGGGATTATAGATATGAAAGTACGAGCGTCGGTTAAGAAGATATGCACCAAGTGCAAGATCGTGCGCCGCAAAGGGGTCGTCCATGTCCTGTGCACGAATCCCAAGCACAAACAGCGTCAGGGATGATGATGTTGACGATTGACGATTTACGATTGACGATTGACAGGCGCGGTGAGGTTTTTAAATCGTCATTCGTCCATCGCAAATCGTCAATCCCAAAAAGGGAGGTAAGAATTGGCTAGAATCGCAGGAGTGGATCTGCCGCTGGGCAAGCGAATTCAGATCGGTCTGACTTACATCTACGGGATCGGCCAAAGCCGGGCGGCCAAGATCTGTGGAGAGGCCGGCATCAATCTCAACACCAAGGTGAAAGACCTGACTGAAGACGAAACGGTGCGCATTCGAAACATCATCCAGAGAGATGGAATGGTCGAAGGAGATCTGCGCAAAGCGATCTCGATGGATATCAAGAGGCTCATGGAAATCGGCTCCTATCGTGGGCTGCGCCATCGGCGCGGGCTTCCCGTTCGAGGGCAGAGGACTCATACGAACGCACGGACACGCAAAGGGCCGCGGAGAATAATCGGCAAAAAGTAGAACAGAATTACGAATGACGAGTTACGAATTACGAATGAAATCACACGCTGGGTTTGAGGCGAAGCATCCGGTGAAGAGAGAATTGAAAACCGAGGAGTTTGTTTCAATTCGTCATTCGTAATTCGTAATTCGTAATTTGGAGTGATTCATGGCAGAGAAACAACAAACAAAGAAGACTGCAAAGCGGAAGACCGGGAAGAAACGGGAAAAGCTCACTATCCCGGCCGGAATCGTGCACATTCTCGCGACGTTCAACAATACGATTATCAGCATCACGGACCTGGAGGGAAACCTCCTGGCTACTTCGAGCGCCGGGGCGGCAGGATTCAAGGGTTCCCGTAAGGGAACTCCATTTGCGGCGCAACAGGCCGCAACCACCGCTGCAAATTCCGTGAAAGAGTACGGAATGCGATCCCTGCAAGTCTATCTCAAAGGACCGGGGGCGGGGCGGGAATCCGCGATTCGTGCATTGCAGAGTTCGGGACTGGAAGTGAAGGTGATCCGCGACATCACTCCGATCCCGCATAATGGATGCCGTCCACCCAAGCGGCGGCGAGTGTAGCATTGACGATTGACGATTTACGATTAACGATTGAAAACCCCTTTGCTGTTCAATCGTCAATCGTAAATCGTCAACCGTAAATTTGAATGTATTGATAGAAACAAGGAGATTAGTAAATTGGCTAGATACCGCGAAGCGAAATGCAGGCTTTGCCGCCGGGAAGGGATGAAGCTCTTCCTGAAGGGGGACCGCTGCTTCAGGGACTCCTGCGCAGTCGAAAAGCGTAATTTCCCGCCTGGACAGCATGGCCACGATCATCGCCCCAAAACGGTTGGATACGGGGTTCAGCTGCGCGAAAAACAGAAGGTGAAACGCATCTATCGAGTTCTCGAGAACCAATTTGCCAACTACTTTGACAAAGCGGCAAAGAAAAAGGGAATCACCGGTGAGGCGCTGCTCGTCAGCCTCGAGCGCAGGCTCGACAACGTTGTTTGCCGGCTCGGGTTCGCGCCTTCCCGCGACCAGGCTCGACAGCTGGTGACCCATGGGCATGTTCTCGTCAGCGGCCGAAAGGTGGATATTGCCTCTGCCCAAGTAAAAGTCGGGGATGTGATTACGTTGCAGGAGCGAACCAGGAAGAACCAGCAGGTTTTGGATTCGGTCGGTACCATCGGCGGACGCGGCGGGGTCCCGGCCTGGCTGGAACTGGATGCAGAGGGGTTAAAAGGCACCGTGCTGGCATTGCCCAAACGCGATGACATCCAGATGCCTATTGATGAGCAACTTATCGTAGAACTCTATTCGAAGTAAAAAAGAGGTTAACGCGTTTACGGGTTTACGGGTTTACGCGTTAAACCGAATGCGGGACGTAGGGATGTCGTAAGAATTGTGACAGTGCGAAAGAGTGTAAAAGAGATGGAACCAATCTTTAACGCGTTAACCCGTAAACGCGTTAACCCGTAAACGCATCGAAGGGGAAAAATATGACTAGAGCTTTTCAGAAGCCAAAGAGGTTGATCTGTGATCTTGAAACCCTGAGTCCGACCTACGGTCACTTTTTTGCCCAGCCCTTCGAAAGAGGTTTCGGCACGACCATCGGGAATGCGTTGCGCCGGGTCCTTCTGTCGTCGATCGAGGGAGCAGCTATTACAGCCGTGAAGATCGAGGGGGTTCTTCACGAATTTACGCCAATCCCCAACGTGACGGAAGATGCCACCAACATCATCATGAACCTGAAGCAGGTTCCCCTCAAACTCAATGTGGATCATACGAAAACAATCTATCTGGAGTCGGACCAGGCCGGAGCAGTTACCTCCGGCAACATTACTCCCGATCCGGATATCGAGATTCTCGATCCGAACATCCACATTGCAACCATCGGGGAAGGGGGAAAGCTCAAGATTGAAATGCGCATCAAGAAGGGGCGTGGCTACATTCAGGCGGACGAGAATTTCGACGAAGACCTGCCGCTTGGATATATTCCCCTCGACAGCGTTCATTCCCCGATTAAGCGAGTCAACTACTCGGTGGAAGCGGCTCGTCTGGGCCAGACCACCGATTATGACAAGCTCGTTCTCGACGTGTGGACCAACGGATGCATCCCTCCGCAGGATGCGATCGCCCAGGCCGCAAAAATTGTTAAGGACCACATGTTTATCTTTATCAATTTCGAGGAACAGCCGGAGGAAGAGGAAGAGGAAGTCGATCGCGAAGCGGAACGGATGGGCGAAAATCTGAAACGCTCTGTTGAGGAACTGGAACTTTCCGTGCGGTCCTACAACTGCCTCAAGAACGCCGACATCAAGACGATCGGCGAACTGGTCCAGAAGACCGAGGCTGAAATGTTGAAGACCAAAAATTTCGGACGGAAATCGCTCAACGAGATCAAAGAAATACTTTCCGAAATGGGTCTGTCCTTCGGGATGAAGCTGGATCCGGAGGGCAAGCCGGTTCCTGCTCAAAAGCCGGAGTAGCAATAGGAACACTGAAGCAGATCGGAGACTGGATTCATGAGACATCGAGTTGCTGGAAAAAAGCTGGGGAGAAAAACCGCCCATCGCCTAATGATGTTCCGCAATATGGTCACCTCGCTCTTCGATAAAGAGCGCATCCTCACCACGCTGGATCGTGCCAAAGCGGTCCGTCCTATTGCAGAGCGAATGATCACGCTGGGAAAACGCGAAAGCCTTCATGCGCGGCGCCAAGCCCTGGCGTATATCAAGGATCCGGCGGTTGTTTCCAAGCTGTTCGATACTCTGGCTCCCCGTTTCTCCCAAAGACCCGGAGGGTACACGCGCATTATCAAGCGCGGCTTCAGGCCCGGGGACGGAGCGCAGAAAGCCTACCTGGAACTGGTCGGGTATGAATTCAAGCCGGGCAAAGCGGAAGAAAGCAAGAAGGGTAAAAAGGGTGAGAAGGAGGCTGCTGCCGGCACCGAAAAGAAGGGAAAGTGAGTAAGGCAATAGAAGCTAAGAAGTCCGTTAGTTTGAATTACGTAATGAATTTTGACAAAGTTCCTCGCGCCAAACTCCCGACACGCTTGGGAGATTTTATTATCCACGGCTTCCGTGATTTGGACTCCGGCGAAGAAGCCGTGGCCCTGGTTGCAGGCGACCCCAATCCCGCCACGGTAGCTCTCGTTCGAATCCATTCCCAGTGCCTGACCGGAGATGTGTTTTCCTCGAAGCGATGCGATTGCGGCGATCAGCTTGCAGCAGCCATGAGTCTCATCGCAAAAGCGAAATCCGGAGTTCTGGTATATCAGCAGAAGGAAGGCCGAGGAATCGGACTCATCAACAAAATCCACGCCTATGAGCTCCAGGATATGGGGCTCGACACGGTTGCGGCCAACCTTGAACTCGGATTCGACGCGGACATGCGGGATTATCGCATGCCTGCCGAGATCCTGAAATATCTGGGGGCTATCCGCATCCACCTGCTTTCGAACAATCCGGAAAAGGTGGAGGGCTTGAAACGGGAAGGAATCGCCGTCGAAAAACGGATCCCCCTCGAAATCCCGCCCAACTCTCTCACCCGCAAATATCTGAAGATCAAAAAGGAAAAGCTGGGCCACATCCTGAACAACGTTTAAAAAACGCCACGGATTTCATCGATTAACGCAGATTTAGCCCCGATTCCGAAATTGGGAATATTTGAAATAGGTCCTTATTCTTCATATTCAATAAATTAACCCTGGGAAATCCAATTTCGCCGAAGTTGGATTTTGTGCCGCACCTTCGGCGCTCGATTCATGGATCAATCCTTACCCCGGCCTTACGGCCGGGGCTATTTTCTGTCGCCTCTTCGAGGCTCCA
>JBEKKY010000173.1:0-7482 GCA_050010475.1 Acidobacteriota bacterium
CCGCAATCCGCGTGCTGCCAGATGCCATGAAAAAGCTGCAGAGACAAGTCCCATCGGCCGAGGTTGAAATAAGTGAGCTTGCTGCAGGGGAGCAAATCGACGGGCTTTATCGGGAACAATTGGACATCGGTTTTGTCCATGCCAAATTATCCAAGGATGTTTTGAAACGATGGTCGTTGCCCGCGATCGCTTGATAGCAGCCGTGCCGGCTTCCTGCAAACTGGCCGGTTTCCCGCGTGTGGACCTGAAAGATCTGGCATCCTGGCCGGCGATCATGCCCGCGGGCCATTCAAGCTCCGGATTTTACGAGCAAGTGCGCATGACATATCAGCTGGCCGGCGTGCGGCCGGAGCGCGTGCATTATACCCGGCTGCTGCAGACCGGGCTGCTTCTGGTGGGCAGCCGGCTGTGAAAGCCATGCGATTCAGGAAGGTCCTGATAAAACCGCTATCGATATCACGATCTGCGTCGAATGTGGAGTTTGTGCCGATAATTGCCCGTTCCAGGCAATCGTTTTCGAAGAGGAATTGAAGGCTAATCCCTCAGCCTAAGAGATGAACCACAGACTTCACGGAAATCCGTGAAGTCTGGCCGGCCCTCGCGACAACGAAGACGCCTCAACTAGTGTTGTACGGCGTAATTGCAGGAGCATATAAACCCCAGCATTTTATATATTATGCACGGGCAAAATAAGAAGCCGCACAACATGAGCCGTAAACTCTATTTGCGCGGCTTCGAATAGAAATCAGGATTGCCAACGAAAAAATGTAGTTCTTACTTCTTCCTGTCAGCTGCAGCAAGGATCTGCGAAGGCTGGCTCTTCAAGAATTCCGCATCTTCATCGTCTGCGAGCCAATCAGAAACTTGACCGATCTTTTTAGCGGTTTCGTAAAGGGCCATATACACGAGGCACTGTTTTTTATCGCCATCAATACCGAGCTTTGTTAGATAGCTCGTTGTGTAATTCAACTTTTCGTGGATCTGATCCAAGATCATGTTGGCCACCGGGCAGAGATAAGGAGCAATGCCTTCCGCCCTGGTCTGGGCTTCTTTGGGATGGTGGATGCAACCTTTGACCTTCAGTTTGAGCATAACCCCATCCGGGCCCACTTTATGGATAATTCCATTCGCGATCCCTTCTTCGGTGATCGCTTTGGAACAACTTGTGACGATCTCGTCTACATTTTTCCCCTCGATCCGCTTAGCCCGAATGAAGTCGACTCCGACAAACTCACATTTCCAGTGGATCATCCCGGAGAGTTCATGATACGCGAGAGTTTCCAGTCTCGAAAGTAACTCGTTGCAATATTTTATGTTATCCATTAGGTCCTCTCCTTATTTCCAAATCTCTCCCAGTACACCATATCCTCAAGCGGCAATTTTGGCCTTGGATGCTTGCGCTGTTCTAAGGGATATCCGACTGCGAGGTAAGCTATGACCTTATAATCTCCCATTCCCGTCGGAATGCCCAAGATCTTTTTGAACCTCATGGCATCTCTCGTACTGGCCACCGGTCCATGAACCCAGCAGGACCCCAGCCCCATGGAATGGGCCTGCAATGACATATTCTCAATGGCAGCGCAAAGGTCATAGGGAACATCAACGCTTCCTACCTGCAGATCCCCGATTATGGCAATGATCACCGGCGCCTGCTTGCAGAATTCTGACACTCTACCGGAGTACATAAACTCCAATACACTTGCTCTCTTTTCAGGGTCTTCGATCCCCTCAAACCTTTGTTGCAGTTCATTGAGGCAGTACCAGGCTGTCATGCGCGATCCGCTTCCCTGCTTGGACAGATCACCAATCTTATTCCTTGTTTCCTGGTCCCGGATAACGATGAATCTCCACGGCTGATAGTTCTCACCCGTAGGCGCCCATCGTGCCGCCTCAAGAATTTTGTCAAGCATCTCATCCGGGACTGGGTCAGTTTTGTATCTCCGGATACTCTTTCGTGATTTAAGTACATCCAGAAATTCTGGCATACAAAATACCTCCAACTTTGCAGAAATAATTAAGTGCTGGCTCTGTAAAATCTATAGCCTTACGCGGGATAAACCACACCCTGAGCAACAAACAAAAGAGGTTATTCTAGATCGAACCACAAACTTGGTCAATACGAAAATGATTGGGAAGTTACGGCTTGTTGCCGAGTGTAAACCTCCATGCCGGGGGCATGCATTCCCGCTCCTAACAGAATGAGATTGAAGCATTTATGCCGCTATGCCGGTCGCCCGCCTGTTGCTGCGGAGGCTTGTCGGTTTTAAAGGAAATTCGTTTGAATATCTTCCCCAATAGCGGCTGTCAAGTTCAACAGATAAGGGCAGGGGATAAGATCGAAATGCCCGGGGCTGTTACGAAGCAGCGGAAAAATGACTTGATGCGATCCAGATGGAAACTATTATAAGAATAGACACGGACTGGGCGGAAGAACGCAGAATAAATTCAAAGTTTTGTCCGCGTTCTTCTGTGTATTCCGCGTCCTTTGCGCGGCTCAACGTTATGTAATCCATGAACCGTTCTACGGATGTTTTGGATGCTTCCCCAGCTTCAACCCGGCTCCGTAGCAGGGGCACGATCAGATAACGGACTCTTTCTTGAGCATCTGCATCTCCTGAGCATCGATCCCCAGGAGCCCGCCGTAGATTTCTTCATTGTGCTCGCCCACGTCGGCAACACTCTTCTTGCGGTCGCCCGGCGTCTTGGACATCTTGTATACCGAACCGATGAGCTTCACCTTTCCGGAAACGGGCTGGTCCACCTCCACGATCATATCCCTGCTCAGCAGGTGGGGGTCATTGGCGACCTGGTCAAAAGTGGGCAGAGGCGAACAGGGCACCCCGAATTTTTTGAGGATTGCAAAGACCTCTTCGACAGTTTTTTCCTTGCACCATGCCTGCACCAGGCCGTCGACTTCGTCCATGTTTTTTGTCCGGTTCTCACGGGTGGCGTAGCGTTGCTCGCCGATCAAGTCCTCGCGACCCATTGCCTGAAGGACCTTTTGCCATTGAGGATCTGTGATCGTGCAAATCACCACGTACCCGTCCTTGGCATTGTAAGCGCCGAACGGGGCGGAGCTGCTGAGCTTGTTGCCGATTCTTTTGGGGACGATGTGAGTGTCAAAGTAATTGGCGCGGTCCGGGAAAACCATCGCCCAGATGCCGTCCTGCATGGAGATGTCAATGGCCTGCCCTTCGCCCGATATCTTCCGGTAATACAGGGCCGCCAGGATGGCGATAGCGCCGTTGTATCCTCCCATGTAGTCGCCCAGCGAGATGCCCGCCTTCAGCGGCTCGCCGCCCGGATGGCCGGTCACGCTCATCAACCCGCCCATCGCCTGGGCGACCACGTCATAGCAGACGTCGTTGCGGCGGGGGCCGGTATGTCCGAAGCCCGAAATTGAGGCGTAGATGATCCGCGGGTTGATCTTGCTCACTTCTTCGTAGCTCAGGCCCAGTCGTTCCATGCCATCGGCGGCGAAGTTTTCCACGAGGACATCCACTTTGGCGGCCAGCTTTTTGGCAATCTCCAGCCCTTTCGGGCTCTTTAGGTTCAGGGTAATGCTCTTCTTCCCCCGGTTATAGGAGAGGAACTGATACGACTCCCGTTTGAAGGTCATGGGCATGGCGACCCGCTCCGGTTCGCCCTTGCCCGGCATCTCCACCTTGATGATCTCGGCCCCCAGTTCACTCAGCACCGCCGTACAATGAGGACCAGACAAATACTGTGTAAAATCCAATACCCTGACGCCTTCCAATGCCTTAGCCATGAATCCTCTCCTCCTTTTTGTTTGATAGAGATTGGAGTCCATCTCCCTGCAACTCGTCCCCTGTTTCACTTCATAGCAGAAGAAATTTATGCATTTCTATTCTATAGGGCAAGAGCAATGCGTGGAAATCAGCAAAGAAACAGGCGTCGGAAAATACAAGCCACACCGGGCAACGAAGTGATCAGCGAATGCAGATTCTGATTTTCCAACGCTTTCCAAATCTTGGCCGCTCATCCACTCCCCCCAGTGTCTGATTCGCAGGCAGGGTCAATTACGGATGGTTTACTTCCCTTGCAGCTGCGTAGTAGTATATCAACCTCAGTGCGGCGCATGGCGCCGCACTCTTGCGTAGAAAGGAAATATTGGTGATACAGGCTGAATTCAATCAGATTCTCTCCGACCCGCTCCAATCAATCCGTCAGTTATCGCGCGAAGGGCGCAGGGTCATCGGATGCTTGGACAGCTATGTTCCGGAAGAGTTTATCCACGCCATGGGAATGGTTCCTGTGCGCCTCTTGGGATCTGCCGAGAGCATCACTTTGGCCGATGCTCATCTTCCCATTTTCGCAGGCCAACTGACTCGCAGCATCTTCAATCAGGGCTTGAAGGGAAATCTCAGTCACCTGGCTGGCGTTGTTCTTTCCAACAGCAGCGATGCTATCCGCACTCTTTACGATCTTTGGCAGCGCCACATCCCTGGGCAATGGTCGGCCCTGGTGGATGTGCCCGCCATACTGGAGGGCGAGGCCAACCATCGGCTTTTCAAATCTGCAATGCAGAATTTCATAAAAGAGCTGGAAAAGCTGGCTGGTCATTCTCTTGAGCCGGCGGCGTTGCGCCGCAGCATTGCGGTATATAACGAAAATCGGCGGTTGCTCAAGAAAGCGGCCTCCCTGCTTGGAGATTCGCCGCAGCAGTTGAGTGCCGAGACCTACCTGGATGCTGTTCTAAGCGGATTTCTGATCAGTAAAGATCGGCATAACGTATTATTGCGCGATCTTTTGGAAGCCTCCAGCGCCGCGCCTGCGGTTTCGGGACAGGATCTTCTTCCTCTACACATGTCCGGGCCCATTCTGGTAGACCGGTCCTTTCTTCCGCTGCTGCGGCAATGCGGCGGCACCATGGCCTCCGAAGACCTGGGGACCGGCAGCCGTTATTACTGGGATGAAGTGAATGAGGCGGGGGATCCGGTGGAAGAGGTGATTAATCGATACTGGAGCAAAATTCCGGAGTCTTACAAGTTGCCAATGGAACCCAGATGGCTTCACCTTGCGGCCCGTCTGGAGGGCGGCAATGCCAAAGGCGCCATTTTTGTGGTTGAAAGGTACTCGGACGAAGATCAGTACGACTACCCCATTTTCCGGGATCGATTGCAGCAACGCGGGATTCCCTCCTTGCAGCTGGATACCGAGTTTGTTCTGGGAAGCGAACAAGCGCGGACTCGCATACAGACTTTTGTCGACATCGTGAAAGGAAGGGCTTCTTGAGCACACAGAGCAAAAAAGGAAGATCGCTGAACTCCTCCTACCAAGCCGGAACCATTCTCAAGGAATACTGGGAGAGAGCGAAGCGCCACCAGGCCGAGGGCCGTCCCGTAGCTTGGGTTTCAGGAAATGTGCCGATCGAACTCTTTTGGGCCATGGGCATATTCCCCGTGTATCCGGAGAATTACTCGGCTGTGCTCGCCTCCGCTCAGCGCGCGCAGGAATTTTGCGAAGAGGCGGAGCAGAAGGGTTTTTCGTACGACTTATGCTCCTATAGCCGGATTAATCTTGGAATTATCCTCGGGAAAGGGATTAATGACCCGGGACTTCCCTTCGGGGGTCTTCCCCGTCCCGATATTCTTGTCACGACCCGGATTCCCTGCCTGATACAGGTCAAGTGGTGGGAAGCCGTACGGGAGTTTTTTCATTGCCCTATGTTCGTCGTCGACGCCACCATGGTCGATCTTCCAATCCGGGAGGACCAGCGTCAGCATTATCTGGGCCAAATGCGCGAGTTGATCCCATATATGGAGAAAAGCGTCGGAGTCCGCTTTCGTGAAGATGACTTTCTGCAGGCGCTGAAACTTTCCGATGAGGCCGCGGCATTGTGGCTGGAACTCCTCGATGTGCGTGCAGCCGTTCCAAGCCCCGTCGGCAGCCGGGAAATGTGCGGCAACGTTTTTCCCCTGGTCTCGATGCTGGGCAGCCCCACGCCGATACCGTTTTTTAGAAATCTTCTGGATGAGGCCAAGGAGTGCGTGAAAGAGAAAAAGGGGGCGGTAGAAAACGAGAAGATCCGGCTGGGATGGGACAACATTCCCATGTGGTTCAACTTGAAATTCTTCAGCGATGTGGAAGATCACAACGTTATATTTACCTACGAGACCTATTTGCGCTACGTCTGGGGAGGGCGAATGGACTTGAGAGATCCCTGGACCGCCTTTGCGGACAAGCACCTGGATGTTTGGCTCAATTACAGCATCAACCAGCGGATCCGCACCCTTCTTTCCGATATCCCCAAATTCAAGCTGGATGGCTTCGTCTTTCACCAGAACCACAGCTGCAAGCGGTTTGCCATGGGTCAGAAAGATGCGGCAGTGGCCATCCGGGAGAAGCTTGGGGTTCCGAGCCTGTTCATCAATTCCGACATGGCTGACCCACGGGCATTCTCGGAAGCACAATGCCGGATTCAAACGGATACATTCATTGAAATGCTGGAAGCGAAGAAGAGCTGATGTACTACGCAGGCATCGATGCTGGATCCAATACCATCAAGACTGCGATCCTCGGAGATGAAGGAATTCTCTCATCTCATGTCATAAAAACGGGATTGGGTGGCGAGGACCAGGCCCTGCTTTGTTTGGCCGAAGCGTGCGCCAAGGCTCGCATCAGCCGTGAACAAATATCCTGCGTTTATGGCACAGGCTACGGGAGGGAATATCTTAGTTTCCCCCAGGCACGCAAGAGCGAAATCATGTGCCATGGCGCCGGCATCCACTGGCTCCTCCCTGAAGTGCGGACGATCATCGACATTGGCGGCCAGGACAGCAAGAGCATCCGCCTCAACGAACAGGGAGAGGTGGATAACTTCAACATGAACGACAAATGTGCCGCGGGGACCGGCCGTTTCCTGGAAACCATGGCCCACGCTCTGCAAATCCCTCTGGAGGAGCTGGGCGAATGTGCCTTGCGTGCTACTAAACCCGTGCGTGTCAGCAGCACCTGCACTGTTTTTGCTGAGAGTGAAGTAGTTTCCCACGTCGCGCGTGGGAAAAAGCGGGAGGACATCCTCCACGGGGTTTGCCAATCCATTGTAGACCGTATCGCCGGCATGGTACGCGGCATAGGGGTGATGCCGCCCGTTGCCATGACTGGCGGCGTGGCCATGAATCGTGCAGTCGTCAAGCTTATGGGCGAAAAGCTGGGACTGTCCATACTCCTGCCACCAGATCCCCAGATCACAGGCGCTCTCGGCGCGGCCCTCATGGCCCGCCGGCATATCTCGCATTCACTCCGGGACTCCTGAAGGAACAAAACGCCACGGATTCCACGGATTTTCACGGATTTTTCCCGTCTCACGCATCATCCGCTAAGTTTTTTGCATCCGTGTAATCAGTGGAATCGGTGGCGTTTTTGTAGTTTCGCTTAGGTGTCCTATTGTGCCAAAAATCCACCATCCACAACCATGACCGTGCCGGTTACGTAGCTGGATGCAGGTGAGGAAAGGAG
>JBEKKY010000174.1:0-7461 GCA_050010475.1 Acidobacteriota bacterium
TCGGCAGTGAGCGGCTTTTGCAGAATACTCCGGCGCATTCTGTAAAGAAACAACACGAGAACGGCAACGGCGCAGCCAAGGCCTATCAGCATTTCGATTACCGGCACATAGCTTTTGAAGGCGCCCTGCATCCTGGCAATGACTGTAATTGCTATTCCGCCGGAGCCGACGTCCACCATGGTCAGAACGCCCAAAATTTTTCCGTAGGATTGACCGGAGTAAAATTCCGCAATGACCAGTTGGATCATGGTGAAGGTGCCGCTATAGCCGATGCCGAATACTGCAGCATAGCAATACAAGCGCAACCAATGGTCGGCGCTCGAAAACCGGAGGATTGTCAACCCGGCAGTCAGCGCGATCACCACGAAAAACAGGATCAAAACCTTGTCGAAATGGTCGCTGAAATACCCGATTACGAGCTTGCCGATAATGGCGAACCAGAAAATTGTGCTGACGATTACCGGCAAAGTATCCATCGTGATGCCCAGCTCGGAACTCATAAAAATTGTTTGATGCTGGACGATACCGTTCATGCAAAACCAGAG
Source organism: Acidobacteriota bacterium (assembly GCA_050010475.1). Lineage (GTDB taxonomy): Bacteria > Acidobacteriota > UBA6911 > UBA6911 > UBA6911 > UBA6911. The sequence continues at coordinate 546 of JBEKKY010000174.1, forward strand.
CGATCCGGTTGCAAAAGCCAAAATATAGAATGCCGGCATGCGAAGCGCCTCGTGGAGGGTTACTCCGGCTTGCCGCGGCTCCTCAACCGGCAAATCGGATATGTTTGCCGCCGTGATATCTCCATCGGGCTGCAGTCCCTTGTCTTCCGGGCGGCTGCGAATCAAAAAAATCAACGGGAGAAGCATCAGGACAACCGCGATCGACATGAGGACCAGCAGCGCATGGCGCCACCCGCCCGACGCCAGAACATGCTTGACAACCAGCGGGAATATGGCGCCACCCAGATCGGGCCCCATTAAAGTAATCCCAACCGCAATGCCGCGGTAGCGCCTGAACCAGCGTGTGATGACAAGCATCGTCGGCACCTGTCCGGCGCAGACCTGGGACAGTGAAAAAACCATGTAAATCATCGTCATCTGCGTGAGCGTGTGCATGCGGCTGAAACTGAAGAGGGCGGTGGCCGTGGCCAGGGCGCCGGCGATCATGAAAATCCGTGCTGAAAAACGATCGAACAGCGAGCTGACGAATGGAGTGAGGATTGCGCCGGTCAGGAAGAAAATGGTCGCAGCTCGCGTGACATTCTCGGCGGACCAGCCGAATTCCTTCATCAACTCAGGGTAAAACAACGGCAGAGTATAAATCTGGATTCCGCAAAGAGCGGCGTAGCTTATAAATATTCCAAACAGCAGCCACCATCCGAAAAAAATTCGGTTGCGAATCATACGTTTCCTGGAGTTTTCAATATGAAATCTGAGGCGATCATACACTGCAGATTGAAACAGATGCAAACGACTTTGACGGATGCGTAATTTCGTCTCTCCCAGGCTAAGTACAGGATTTCATAAATACGGTGATGTATTTCACTTCACATGGTTCGTCACTTTGTGTCGCCCCTTCAGGGCTCAATTTCCGCTGGCGCCGATTCCTAGGGCTCCCGCCCTGGGCTTTGCTGCACCGCCGCTTCGCGGCTCCGGATCTCAAGCCCCGCAGGGGCGCGACAGACCAGCCCAGGGCGCGAGCCCTGGGATATGGTAGGGATGAAGAAGCCCTGAAGGGGCGACACAATGCGTGGCCATAATTATGAAATTACGTACTAAGCGGAAATGGGCAGATGGGCTGAGTCGTTTAAAAGAAATTATCTCCAAGACTTTCCGCCCAAAAGGACTCAATGCTCCGTTTGTGGCAGAGCTCGGTAGACGCAAACCGCATAGGCTTCGGAGTCGATTGCCTTACCGGCCTCGTTTCTGGCGGGTGCAAATTTCCATTGCTTTACTGCCTCAACTGCAGCCTGATCGAAGTCATTTTCAATTCCCTGAATGATTTCCAAATTGTGTACATGTCCTGCGTCATCTATCCTGAGATGCAGGATGACAGAACCCTGCAGAGCCACGCGCATGCAATTCGGGAAGACATCGGGGTATAGAGGGTCAACGATCAAAGTGGGAACAGGAATGAGGGGACTTGATTTTCCCCATTCGAGATGTTGGCTGTGGGGTATAAACTTGGTCCCTCCTTCTTCCGTCCAAGCATAACCGAGATCCCAGTCTCTGAAATTAACCACTACAAGAGTTCTCTGATTTCGCAAGTTGCCTGGGAAGCGCCATTGTGTCAAAGCTGTCTGTACGACATCCACAAACGGCGCTTCGGCATGGAGAATGGACACTTTGTTGTCTGCATTCCTGGCAGGTTCGATGATTGCCACAATATTGCCCCCATGGAAAGCAAGTGGGGGATAGAGAGGTGCTACGGGGATCAGGCGACTGGCTGCTTGCCAGGCGATCAGAAGGAGACCAGGAAGAGTATTCATTTCTTTCTCCTGCCGCTCTTATGTTAGTTATTGTGCCGCATACTTCTCGTCAGCATAAAATTCAAGATATCCGCACCCCTTACAACGGAAAGCGGCAATTGGCACTCCTCCCCCAAAAGGAACTTTGGTCCACTCCCACCATGATTTTTGGGGCTGGCCTTCTACCCAGGAGCTTACATATTTTGCATTGCTAGGAGCACAATCCGGAATAAATCCCTGCACCAACGCACTCTGGCATTTCGGACACTTAAGCTCTTGACTCATTGTTGTCTCCTTCGCGCCCGTTGTGAATGGCGTTAAGGATTATTTTACAGTAAAGGAATTTCGTTTCGATCGACTTCGTTGACGCACCTCGTTTCTTTATCCCTGCGATCGTTGCTTTATACGTCCATTAGTCGCGGACGGACAGATCGGAATCGGCCTGTCCGCCTGATTTTTGATCGACTGACTTATAAACAGAGGCTGTCGTCCAATGAAGCCTCCTTGGTTAAATGAACGCTGATTTTATCAACGCGCAGCAGGATCGTGGCCAGGATAACCAGCGCGGCGATGGCGACCCAGGTGGCGGAGATCGAATGGTTGGCAATCCAGCCGAGCAGCAGGCTGACGATGGCGACGTAGATTTTGCCGATCATGTTGATCAGCGATATCGTCGTGGCCCGGCTGGCGCTCTCGATCTGCTCGTTCTGGTAGGCCGAGAGGAGGGGATTCTTGGCGTCGGCGAAAGCGTAGGTCAGGATGAAGATCGGGAAAAGGACCAGGATGTTGGGGGCGATGGCCAGGAGCAGGTATAACACGCCCGGGAAGAAGGAAAAGAAAAACAGCCCGAAGCGCCCCAGCCTGTATTCGATCGTCGAGATGTTGTTGAGCAGCAGGAAGGCCGCCAGCCCGCCCAGGGACAGGGCAATGCCGATGGGCAGAGAGGTAGTCAGGCCGAACTGCACGAAATAGGGCTGATAGAAGGTGACCAGGGTGGCGGAAAACGCTTCGGTCAAAATGGCCACCGCCGCGATCCACTGGATCTTGCGGTTCCTGCGCACCTGGACGACGCCGTTTTTGAGAATTTGCAGGGCGCTGGTTGCCTGGTGGTGATAAGAGGCTGGCGGTTCCTTGAGGGTCAGGCTGATCAGAAAAGCGACGAAGACCGAAGCGGCAGTCAGGGCAATGCCCAGCATGTATTTGCTCAGGACCAGCTCGGAAATGACCAGCCCGCCAAGCAGAGGCGCAACGAAAAAGGCCAGCTGGTATGCCGCGCCAACCCTGCCCATGGCCTGTTTCATCGCGGTCTCGCGGTTCTCCGCGGGCAGCGAATCGTAGATCAGCGCTTCGTTTGCCCCGGAGAGAAACGAATACCCGATTCCCCCCAGGATGGCGATAAGCACGAAGGCGACGTAGCCCGAAGCAAAGATATAGAAAAACTCACCCAGGAACTGCAGGAAGAGCGCCACAACCACTGAACGCTTGCGCCCGATGCGGTCGGCGATCACACCTGTGGGCACCTCGGTTGCGAAGATGGTCAGCACGATGATCGACCAGATCGAGTTGACCTGGAAGAGCGACAGCCCGCGCGACTGCATGTACAGTGCGCCGACGTGGTTGTAGAGATACAGGTTCTGAAAAAAGGTCAGCGCGACAAATTTTTCCGCAGCGCTGGAACCGGACAGCCGCCGGAGGATGTTCATTTTGTTGTTCTTAATCAAGAAAAGGATAGGAAGTTCAAGCTGCCACTTTGGCCTTAAGGCTTCTGATCGGGCACGGGGGGTTATCCCTGCATGCCCTCACTTGGCAGCTGGTAAAAGGCACTATATAAGCTTCAGATTTCTCATTAGTCTGTTGATTCCGGCGCCGCCCGCGATGCTATCCCACGTTGAAACAAAATGGCTCGCCGTTTTTAAAAACCGGGGCTGTATTGCCCGGTGCGTGTTTTCCAGTTCAGCTTCATTTATTGTGGCGGCCACAATTAAAGATGCTAATAAAGCTTAAAGGTCACTTGGTTGATCCGTTGAGTTGCCGGATGAGTAAATAGCTCAGCTCCTCAGACACCGCTTTGTAGCAAGTAGCAAATCCGATAATTGAAACCGCGAGCTCATTTGCTCCCATGAATCCTGTTTTGGACATGCAGCGCGAGAGAGAAAGGACCTGTGAACGCAAAACATCCGCTCCTCTGAATCTTTGAAGAACTCAGCTGAATAACTGCTGAAATTCCGAGATCGGCCCGGTTGTTGGATGGATGTACGATGGAAGGCCAAAACCGGGCTGTTTTAGGGGTTGGTTTCTGCGGTTACATCTTGTAACCCGCTCCCCAAGATCGCAACTCTGAACTGGAACCCGGTTTTATGCCTTACCCAGTGCTTTGAGAACTTTGTCCGGCGTTGCCGGCGGATCGACCCACTTGCCGATCGCGTTGTGGATGGCCATGATGACAAGGTGCGTGTTCGCCAAGGAATGGCTGATGCCGTTGCCGCCGTAAGCAGCGTTGCCGGCGCGCGTCTCCAGAAGTTCCATGTCCACTCGAGGCATGTCCAGCATGCTGACTTTCTTGTACTCAAACATATTGTTGTTGAGCTTCACTCCGGTCTTCGGATCATAAAAATAGTCCTCCTGCAACTGGCATCCGGCGCTGAAATCCATCACCTGGTGAATCTGGCCCTCCAGCGAGGTCTGTCGCATTATCTTGCCGGGATCGGCAACCACTCCGAACCGGAGGATTTCCACTTGCCCCGTCTCCGTGTCTACACCAACTTCACACATGGCAACATTCATGGTATCCAGCTTTTTGCCTCGCTGGACCCATGCAGAATCCGGGGGCCTGCCGGAGTATGTCGCGAACAGATTGGCCTGGACAGCCTCCGCGAGCGGAAGACCCTTGCCAGGTTCGGCCTTGACGATGACTTTGCCGTCCTGCATGTCCAGGTCTTCGGGCTTCAGGCCTTTGAAATCGGTGTGTCTTTTGGGTGGGCCGCCCATACTGCCGGTGAATCCGGTATTCGCTGGAGCATTGGCTTCCTCGGCGGCGGTTTCCAGGATCAGCTTCTTCAGTTTGTTCGCACATTCTTTCAAAGCCCAGGAAGAAGCGGTCGATCCGTCGCTGCCGCCTCCATAGGGCTTGTAATTTTCTTTGTAATCAAGATCGATGCTGATGTCCTTGTACTCAAGGCCCAGTTCTTCCGCTATCACCATTGCGTTTGCTTCCAGGCCGTAGTGGCCGATGATGGGGCCTTGGGTCGCAAGGTGCACAACGCCGTTCCTGAGCTCGAGTTTGGTGTTGTATCCTGTAACGGAATGACGTGGACACTGCTGGTATCGGAAACTTGCGCCGTGCATCCTGCCGTCAGGAAGCTTCTTTGCTCCGGTGCCGTGCCAACTCCAGTTCATCAGCTTCTTCGCGGCTACGAGACAGGTCTCGTAGCTAAGGACCATGCTGGTGTCTTCCTGCGATTCCGGTCCATGCAGATTCAGGGTGGCTATATCAATCGGATCCTTGCCCAGCTTTTCCGCGATTACATAAATGCCCACCATCAAGGCATCCCAGTTCATGGGATTATGCTGGCCGCTGAGGTACATCTTTCCGCGGTTGCTGTCCACAATGTCCATACTCTGTTTGACATTCAGGCACCTGGTAGTCAGGTAAGGGCCATACGTCTGGTCCATCGTAGTGCCGAAAATGGAGCTGCCGCGGACCCCGGAATCGGCGATTGAAAAATCTTCTATAGCGGTAATCAGGCCGTTCTTTTTAAATCCGACCTTCAGATGAATCAAGCGCTGGTTCAGGTTGAAGTCGTACATCTCGGAGCGCTTGTAGAAACATCGGACCGGGCGGCCTGTCCTTCTGGCCAGCAGCGGTGTAATCAACTGGGATTTTCGAGTGCCCCAGTCGCAATACCTGCCGCCTACGAACATGTCCTCTCGAACGGCCTTTTCCAGAGGCAAACGGTACATGCTTACCACCTCGTCATGCCCCCAGGGGTTGCCTTCGATGCGCAGGCTCTTTTCAGCGCCGTGATATGCGTCGTCAAACCACCATGCGACCGACCCGGCCGGGTTGGGGATATGACCGCAAAAGGCAGGTATATTCACGTCATATTCAATGATATGGTCGGCTTCGCGGAAACCCTCCTCGACATTGCCCTGGTTGACTATTGAATAGGAGACGTTGCCTTTCTTCGGGGGATTGTTGCCGCCTGTGTCCATTCCAGGTCCGCTCCCACCCGGGGGAGCCTGTCGGATGACCGGAGCGTCCGGCGCTCTCCCTTTACCCAGATCTATGACAAAAGGCAGCTCTTCCCATTGCACCTCGAGCGCACGCAAAGCTTCTTCGCAGAGGTCTTCATTCTCGGCCACTACGATGACGCCGACCTCGGCGCCTTCCTGGTCGGCGAGATTGTCCAGGAAGGCCTGTGGAGGTCCCATCGTGAAAGCGCCGCCACCGCCTCCCAGGTTCTTGAAGTCCTCATCTTCCCAGGTGACGATATCGACGACTCCCGGGATGGCGCGTGCCCTCGCGGTGTCGACACTTTTGATGCGCGCGTTCGCATAGGGACTCCTGAGAAACTTGGCGTGGAGCATGTCTGGAACGACATAATCGATACCGAATTTCGCAACACCTGTGGCTTGAGCAAGGGACAGTTTGCCTGGAAGGTTTGGCTTTCCTACAACCCTGAATTTTTCTCTTTGTCCGTTTATTCCTGCCAAGTCGGCCATGTTATGCTCCTTTCATTGCGTAAATTGCTTTCACAATGGCGGTATCCAGACTTTACACTTAAAGCCCAACGCTTGTCATGATTTGAATTCCTAATGTTGCGCCGATTCCTGCTCAAGCTATGGGATCCAAGGTGATTTCCAAACGAGACGCAAGGTCGAGGGTGAGTCTCATGAAGGCCGTTAGGCCCCGCGAATCGGAGCCTCCACTGAAACTCTAGCAGCCCGTGGTGAAAGTACAATAGGTCGCGCGCATAGGTATAGCGGGCAAGATCAAGGCGCGAGGAGGAAGCGATGCGGGGACATCGTTGACGACGAGCAACGCAGAGATTGCCCGCAATACCTATGCGCCCAAAGGGTTCCGGCGGCGCAGGGGCATCTGCTGCGTTGGCGCTCCTCGACGATATCCC
>JBEKKY010000175.1:0-7679 GCA_050010475.1 Acidobacteriota bacterium
GGCTGCGCCGAGAATCCCGGTCATCAGTAGTCCGAGGATAATGGCTCTCAGAGTGAATTCGCTCATCTGAACATCGGGCGGAACATAAGGCCGGAATCTCGATTTTTCTTCCACGTCTGGCATGTAAGTGTCTCCTCGGAAAGGAATAACAGAACGCAGGATACAAGATGCATGATGCAGGCGCAAGCAAGATGGAATATCAACGGGAAACGGGAAACGCTAAACGGGGAACGATCAACCTATGGTATATTTGTTGTTTTTTCAGGAGATATTCGACCGTGACACTCGATATAAAGAACACTCTCAATTTGCCGAAGACATCTTTCAGCATGAAAGCGAACCTGCCGCAGCGCGAGCCGGAAATGCTGCGTCATTGGGAGAATATCGATGTGTATGGAAAAATTCGGAAGGCTCGTGCCGGGTGTCCAGACATAATTGTGAAGTCGCGTTCGATGATGGGCTATGACGCGCCCTATGTGCCGGGGTGGGACTGTCACGGGCTCCCGATCGAAATCAAAGTTGAAGAGCAGCTTGGGTCCAAAAAGGCAAAGATGAATAAAATGGCGTTCCGCCGCGAATGCCGGAAGTATGCCGAGAAATACATCGAAATCCAGCGGCAGGGATTCAAGCGCCTGGAAGTCTTCGGCGAGTGGTCCCAGCCTTACCTGACCATGAGCTATCGGTACGAGGCCCAGATTGCCCATGCTCTGGGCGAGTTTGTGGAAAAAGGGCTGGTTTACAAAGGACAAAAGCCGGTCCATTGGTGCTTCTCCTGCGAGACCGCGCTGGCTGAGGCGGAGGTCGAATACGAGGATCACACCAGTCCCTCGATTTATGTTGCATTCCCGATGGAATCAGATCTCTCCGATCTCGATCCGGCGCTGGCCGGAAAAAACTGGTCGGTTGTGATCTGGACTACGACTCCATGGACGCTGCCGGCAAATCTCGCAATCGCTTTCCACCCGGACTTTCAATATTCGGCGGTACAAGTGGGGGACAGGGGCTATATCGTAGCGACAGAACTGCTCAAGGCCGTTGCTGAAAAATGCGGGTGGAGCGAGCCGAAAGAGATTGCCCGGTTCCCTGGAAAATCCCTGGAAAAACGCAAGGCTCGTCATCCTTTCATCCGGCGTGAATCTTTACTGGTGCTGGGCAACTATGTGACACTGGATGCCGGCACCGGTTGCGTTCACACGGCCCCCGGCCACGGGTACGACGATTATGTGACAGGAATCAATTATGGGCTCGACATCCTTTGCCCCGTAGATGACAGCGGCCGTTTTGTGGGAAATGTAGAGCGGTTCGGAGGGCTGGAGGTCTTTGAAGCGAATCCGAAAATCGTCGACTTTATGCGCGACACAGGCGTGTTGCTTCATACGGAGGATTTTCAGCACAGCTACCCTCATTGCTGGCGCTGCCACAATCCAGTGATCTTTCGCGCCACTCCGCAGTGGTTCATCGCGCTTGACAAAAATCAATACCGGGAAAGTGCATTGGACGCCATAAAGAAGGTGCGGTGGATCCCTTCCTGGGGAGAAGAGCGCATCAGCAACATGGTTCGAGAAAGGCCGGACTGGTGCATTTCCCGCCAGCGCGCATGGGGTGTCCCCATTATTGCGTTCTACTGCACGGATTGCGGGGAGGTGTTGCTCAGCAAGAAAGTGATCGACCACGTGGCATCTATTTTTGGCAAGGAGGGGGCAGATGCCTGGTACACGCATCCGCCCAATGAGCTTTTGCCTGAAGGGACTGTCTGCGGCAGATGCGGCGCGAAAAACTTCCGCCAGGAGTTCGATATTCTGGATGTCTGGTTTGACTCCGGGAGTAGTCATCTGGCGACGCTTGGAAACCGAAAGGATCTTCCATGGCCTTCCGACCTCTACATCGAAGGAGGCGACCAGTACCGCGGATGGTTTCAGAGTTCGCTTCTGATCGCGGTTGCGCTTCGCGGAGAGGCTCCTTACCGGACCGCGATTACTCACGGCTGGACTCTCGATGAAGAGGGCAGAACCATGTCCAAATCAAAAGGGATCGGGATCGACGCCAATGATCTGGTCAAAGCTCGCGGAGCTGAAATTGCTCGGTTGCTGTTCAGTTCGGTCAACTACGTCGAGGACATCCGCATTTTTGACGAATTGCTCGACCGGGTGGGCGAAGCCTATCGGAAGATCAGGAACACCTGCCGCTTTATGCTTGGCAATCTCAGCAATCAGCAGGATGCAGCAAAACCGCACTTCGATCCGGCGAAAGACCGGGTGGCCTGCGAGAATATGCTTGAAATTGACCGCTGGGCCTTGGCCCGAAAAGAGCAACTGATCCAAAAGTGCCTCAAGGGATATCAGGACTATGCTTTCCATCAGGTCTATACCGCGCTCTACAATTTTTGTACCGTCGACATGTCGGCCTTTTATCTGGATATCCTGAAAGACCGCCTCTATACGTCGGCGACTCATTCGCTGGAAAGGCGCTCCGCCCAGACGGCGCTTTGGGATATTCTCGACGCTTTCACGCGCCTGGTCGCGCCAATCCTGTCCTTCACCAGCGAGGAAATTTATGGCGCAATGCTCAAGGGCGCTGCACAGGAAAAGAGTGCCGAATCCGTACACGTGCTGCTTTTCCCAAAATATGAACCGCTGCCCGAAGAGCAATATCTGCTGGCGGAATGGGAAAAGCTCAGAAACGTGCGGGAGACCGTTTTGAAGGCGTTGGAAGATGTCAGACAGGCCGGCATGATCGGCAACTCACTCGAGGCGAGAGTGGTCATCAGGGCTTCAGGTGAAGCTGCGGAGCTCCTGCGCCGACATGGATCCGATTTACGGTATATTTTTATTGTGTCTCAGGTCGAAATCGAGAAGGACCCGAATGCCAAGGATGGTCCACAGATCTCGGTCGTGAAGGCCGACGGACATAAATGCGAACGCTGCTGGAATTATTCCAGCGAAGTTGGGAAGGATGCGACCTATCCGACCTTGTGCGAAAGATGCATTCCGGCAATTAAGGAAATGTACGATTGACGATTTGACTGGCTGTTAGCTATCAGCGGTCAGCTTTCAGAAAAATGAATTTTACTGAAAGCTGACCGCTGAAGGCTGACGGCTGATAGCCTTAAAATGAGAAACAAATACTACCTGCTTGCACTCCTTATTGTGGCGCTCGATCACCTGTCAAAATGGATCGTGAGCGTCCGGCTGCCGAACCACCCGATCGAGCTGATCCCCGGCTATCTTCGGCTCTCCTACGTCTGCAATTCCGGGGTGGCGTTTGGGTTTTTCAGCGGCGACACCTCTGTCTGGAAACCGTACGTGCTGGGTACAATGGCTGTCGCCGCACTTTTAGCTATATTCTTTTACAGTCGGCGCAGGTCTTCCGACCGGGTGCTCCTGCAGTGCGCACTTGCACTAACAATGGGCGGGATCCTCGGCAACTTCGTCGACCGCATCTTTCGCGGATATGTCATCGATTTTATCGAGGTTCACATTCACGAGTCGTTTTACTGGCCCAATTTTAATGTTGCGGATTCTGCGATCACGATTGGAATTGCTCTTCTGCTGATCGATACCGTCCGGGAGCCGGGAGTGAATGAGGTTCCGGAGCCGACAGCAGATCGCACATAGACACAGGTTATGCGGGAATTGCGGATTTCGGATTGCGGATTTCGGATTAAACCGGGGGAGCTTGCCGTCAAATCCGAAATCCGAAATTCCTATTTCGTCAATTTTGCTTTGGCTATCATTTTCCTCTCGTGTTTGCATACAGCAACATACGCTGTGGAATTGCAGGATGTGATATCCGGACTGCAGCGGCGCTACGCCTCGGTTGAGACAGTCCATGGCGATTTTCTTCAAACATATCGCGCACCCGGAATCAGTCAGGAGGAATCCGGAGAATTCTGGCTTAAGAAACCCGGAGTGATGCGCTGGGAGTACCGCAGTCCCGAGGAACAAATTTTCGTCGCGGATGGAACCGAATCTTTTCTTTATGTTCCGAAGGATCGCCAGGTTACGGTACAACCATTCAGCGCGGCCGATCTGCATAGCACGCCTCTGGAGTTTCTTTTGGGATCCGGAAATATTAGCAGGAGCTGCACCACCTCATGGGAAACTGAATTCAAACCGAAAGCGGAACATACGCTTTTGATCCGGCTGACCCCGCGCAAGGCGCAAGGAGAGTACTCGTTCCTGGTGCTGGAACTTGACAGCCAGACGTTTGATCTTCGGCGCATTGCGATCCGAGAACCTGGCGGCAGTACGACCGAGTTCCTTCTTACGAACGTTGCCACCAATGAAAAATTGGACAAGAAACTGTTTCAGTTCAAGATCCCGAAGGGTGTCGAGGTGATCCGGTTGAATAACGAACAATAATCTCCAATCTCGAATTTTACATATGCCTGATATTAACGATTTTGCACGAATAGGGATGGAGGTCACGGCGGAAGCGGGACGATTGCTGTTGGAACGGTTCCACACCGAGTTTACGATTTCACATAAAGGCACCGTCAATCTTGTCACCGATGTGGATCTGGCTGCCGAGGAGTTGATCGTATCCACGATCCGGAAGACATTTCCAGACCATTGCATCCTCGCAGAGGAACGCCACAGCCAAAACCGCGGCAAAGGCATCGTCTGGGTCATCGACCCATTGGACGGAACTACCAATTATGCGCACGGCTATCCCGTTTTCTCTGTTTCCATCGGACTGGAAATTGAGGGGGAAGTGGAATGGGGCGCGGTTTTCGATCCCACACGGAATGAATTGTTCTCTGCGCGGCGTGGTTTCGGGGCGACCTGTAACGGCATTCCGCTCGGCGTTTCCCAAACTCCGTCTCTCGGCGCAAGCCTGCTGGCGACCGGGTTTCCTTACGACATTCAAACCGACAGCCGGAACAACCTAGACAACTTTTGCGCATTTGCAGTACGGACCCAGGGAATCCGGCGCGCCGGATCGGCTGCCATCGACCTTTGCTATGTTGCCGCCGGGCGATTTGACGGATTTTGGGAGCTCAAGCTTAACCCGTGGGACTGTGCGGCGGGCTCTCTGATTGTGAAGGAGGCAGGCGGCACGGTGACGAATTTCAGCGGCAGGCCGGCCTCGATTTACGAGCGGGAAATTGTTGCGTCCAACGGCCTGATTCACGCGGAAATGCTGGACGTGTTAACAAAAATTCGAGATTCGAAATCCGAGATTCGAGATTAATTTCGAATCTCGAATCACAAAGCGAGGTCGTATGCGACTACGAGATAAAATAAGCGAAGATCTAATGGCTGCCATGAAATCGAAGCAGGCGGAACGCTTGAGCGTTTTGCGCATGATGAAGGCGGCAATACGGAACAAAGAAATTGATGCTCGACAGGAACTGGATGATCCTCAGGCTGTGCAGGTACTGCTGAGTCTTATCAAACAGCACAAAGATTCCGTCGAGCAGTTCACAAGCGGGGGACGTCTGGACTTAGCCGACAAGGAAAGCAGGGAAATTAAGGTGATCGAGGAGTACCTTCCTGCCGCCGTGAGCGACGAAGAAATTGGGACTGTAATCGATTCCGCCATCAGCGAAACCGGCGCGACGTCAATCAAGGATATGGGCAAAGTCATGAAAGCCTGTATGGCGCGCTTTTCAGGACGGCCGGTGGACGGCGCAAAGGTCAGTGAACTGGTCAAGGCCCGGCTAGCCAAATGACGAATTACGAATGAAAAAAAACGTAGAGGTGTGAGTTCATTCGTAATTCGTCATTCGTAATTCGTCATTCTCGACTCCATCCAACCGCTCCTGTGGTATTTTTAATTTGTGCTGCAGGAAAAAATCGATCATTTGCCGGTAGAACCCGGTGTCTACATCTACAAGAATGCCCAGGGGAAGATCATTTACGTGGGCAAAGCCCTTTCCCTGCGGAATCGAGTGCGCTCCTATTTTCAGGAGGGCCGTCCGCTGGATCCCAAGACTCAGCATCTGGTTTCCGAAATTTCTGATCTGGAATACATCGTTACCGACAGCGAAATCGAAGCCTTGATTCTCGAGTCCACTCTGGTCAAAAAAAACCAGCCGCGATATAACGTAAATCTCAAGGACGACAAGAGCTTTCCATATCTGAAATTAACGGTTAACGAGACTTATCCGCGTATTTTCATTACCCGCAGAATCAAAAAGGACGGCGCTCAGTATTTCGGTCCGTTTCTTCCGGCTAGCTATGCACGCCAGACAATCAAACTGGTCAACAAGTATTTCAAATTGCGCACCTGCAACCTGGAAATCAACGGCCAGTTGCCTCGTCCCTGTCTGGATTACCAGATGAAGCGCTGCCTGGGCCCGTGCGTTGCCGGGCTATGCACAAAGAATCAATACGACCGCGCGGTCGAGGATGTGAAACTCCTTTTGTCGGGTAAGACCGATGAGCTGATCCGCGAACTCGACCAGCGCATGAACGAAGCTGCCGAGGATTTGCGCTACGAAGCTGCTGCCGTCTATCGGGATTGGATTGCCATGGTCCGGGACATTTCGGAAAGACAGAAAATGATCCTCGAAGGCCAGAACGACTGCGATTTATTTGGCTACCATCAGGAAGGCTCCCAGCTTGCCCTCGAAGTGTTTGCGATGCGTGGCGGCCGCGTGGTCGGCCGGCGCGAGTTCTATTGGGAAGATCTGATTTCCTTTGATCCGGGCGAATTCTTTTCGCAAGCCCTGAATCAGTATTATCTTCAGGACACTTTCACACCGAAGGAGATCTATATCCCTGCGGATATCGACGATGCGGAAGTCCTTGAAGCATGGCTCTCGGAACGGAAGGGAAGCAGGGTTTATATCCGGTCTCCACGGCAGGGGCTCAAATCGGAAATGCTGGATCTCGTGATGCGCAATGCACAGATTTCGTTCGAAACGCGCTTCCGGATCATGAAATCCAAAGGAGAGGAGTTACTGAAGCCGCTGCAGGATGTGCTGGGAATGGACTCACTTCCTCGCCGCATCGAGACGTTCGACATTTCTCATGTGCAAGGGACCGACACGGTAGCCAGCATGGTCCTGTGCCTGAACGGTGAAATGAAACGGAACGGCTACAGGAAATTCAAGATAGAGAGTGTGAAGGGCCCGGACGACTTTGCTGCGATGCGCGAAGTTGTCCATCGGCACTATGAAAATGCGCTGGAGCAGGATGAAGGGAATTTGCCGGACCTCGTGCTGATCGATGGAGGAAAAGGACAGCTTTCCGCCGCAGTTTCAGCTCTCGACGACTTGGGATTGGAGAGTCAGGCGGTCGCTGCAATAGCCAAGAAGGAAGAAATTCTATTCGTCAAGGGGCGGGAGGGCCAGCCTATTGAATTGCCGAAGGACTCGCAGGTTTTGCACCTGATTCAGATGATGCGCGATGAAGCGCACAGGTTCGCCGTAGCATATCATCGAAAAAGGCGTGAACTCCGCGACTTCGATTCGGAATTGATGGATATCCCGGGAATCGGCGAAGTCAGAAAAAAAGTCCTGTTGCGCGCATTCGGCAGCCTCGAACGAGTAAAGCGGGCCGCATTCGACGAGCTTGCACCTTACGTTGGTCCAAAAGCTGCTTCCCAAATCATCGAATACTTTTCAAAAACAGGTGGCTAAGGGCCTGTGACAAAATAAGTGATGCACTTCGGCGCGAGCGCCGGGCGGGCAGATGCAAGGCGGCGCGACGCAGGCGATGCGGTGACATCGT
>JBEKKY010000176.1:0-7444 GCA_050010475.1 Acidobacteriota bacterium
CCAGGAAGCTCTTTTCTTCAGCTTCCGCCTTGTGTCCATTTTTCTGATCCCGGTCCGGTGCATGCACCATTCTGTAAAGCAATGAAATTATTTTTAATTTTGCGTCTACCGCTTTGGGATTTGTGGGGAAAAAGATGATGAAGTTCTTATATTGATCTTCGGCCAGCAGCAGGTTTTCAATTCCCCCTTCATCGTAGTAGGAATCGCCAACCGCCAGAGTTGCGTCCGGCGCCAGATCGCTGTCGGGATAAGTGTTCAGCAGGGTTTGAAAGGATAAACGGGACTTGAGGAATTGGCTTTTTTTCAGGTAATCTGAACCGGTTTCGAAGAGTGTCTTATCCGGAGGCACTACACTTTTTTGAAGTTTTGCAGTCTTCTGAGCGCATCCCCAGGAATAAAGCAGGATGAAACATAAAAAAACATGGCGTACTGTGCATCGCATCGCCTAAATTGCCTCCAGCATTTAAAGGGCACCGAATCTGAAAATTGGGCCTAAGCCAAATTCAGGTTTCTGCTGTAACGCTCGGCAATCCCCTTCATTTCTTTGACCGCCTCGGAAGCATCCTTCTGAGAGCTAAAGACGGCGGATCCTGTAACGATAATCTCAGCTCCTGCGGTGAGGACATCGTGCAAATTTCCCGGACCAATCCCACCATCCACTTCAATCCGGGTGGAATAACCATTGGATACGATAGATTCCCTTAGCTGTTTAGTTTTTTTTAGGGTATAAGGGATAAATGTCTGCCCCCCGAATCCCGGATTCACAGTCATGATCAGCACGTAGTCGGCGAGAGGCAGGATCTGATCCAATGAACTCAATGAAGTACCAGGATTAATCGCAACTCCTGCTCGTATCCCGTTTGCCTTTAAATATTGCAATGTACGGTCCAGATGAGCATCCGCCTCCACATGGACTGATAGCCAATTGACTCCCGCATGGATGAAGTCATCGAGGAATCGTTCCGGTTTCTCGATCATCAGGTGAGCATCCAAAGGCAACCCTGTGATTTTGCGGATCGATGAAACAACCGGGGGCCCGATTGTCATATTGGGGACAAAATGCCCATCCATTATGTCGAGATGAATCAAATTTGCCCCGCCAATCTCTACCTTTTCGATTTCGCGAGCCAGATGAGCAAAATCCGCAGACAATATTGAGGGCGCAATTTCTATGTTCCGTCCCAATTCGCAGTCCACCTCCGCGCATCGCGCGTGTCGGCGAAGATTACCACAGGATTCAAGGCGATTCAAGGCGATAGCCTTCTAACCGGTTGTACCAGAACAAGTAAGCAAATCGAAGGAAACGGAACAGGTTCCCCGGATTCAATCCCCGCTGTTTCCCTCAGCTTTCAACTATGGCGGCGAAGCAAGGCTGCAAAGAAACCATCCCACAATCGCGCACTTGGAAAAGTGCGAACCATCTTATCCTTGCCCGTCCATTTTTCAACTCCTGGCGGGGAAGACGGACTTTCTAGACTGAAATCGGGACGAGATCTTAAAAAAGATTCAATAACGTTTTCATTCTCTTCCGGTTCAGTGGAACAAGTCGAATATAACAAACGCCCTCCCCCCCGAACCGCACCCGATACAGATTCGAGAATCCGTTTTTGAGTCTGCTGTAAGGAGGCAAAATCGTTCGGCACAAAACGCCACTTGATTTCCGGATTCCTCCGCAGCGTTCCTAACCCTGAACAGGGGACATCCGCAATCACCGCGTCAAAACAGCCACCGAATGGTGCAGGCTTGGCCGCATCCGCTACAAGCAATTCAGGTTTTGGCCGCTGCCTATTAAGCAATCCGGCCATGCGCGAGACGCGCTCTATGTGCAGATCGCTGGCAACAACGATCCCACGCTCACCGCAAAGTGCGGCGAGAATAGCAGCTTTGCCTCCCGGTGCAGCGCATGAGTCCCAAATTCGACAACCTGATATTGATCCCAGCACATACGGTATCATCTGCGACGCCTCATCCTGATACCGTAGATCGCGGTTCCGATCGTCCTGCGCGGCGACACGAATGCCGGCTCCAGGCACGAGATCAGAACGAGCCGTCCCTACTGGCAGCTGTTCTGCATTCCTTTCAGTAATTCGAAACGCAGGCTGAGGAAGTCGATTGAGCGACGACGCAAACTCCGCTGCAGTGGTCTCACCATAACGGGCTGACCATCTTTCCCAAAGCCATTCTGGGAGCGATGCGCGTACCCATGCGGGAGCTGCATTTATTATTTCATCATTTGTCCACGGACGGGTCCGGCCCAGATGGCGCAGTATGCCGTTGATAAAGCGGTCGATGCCTCTTCCCAGTTTACGCTTTGCCAACTCAACGGCGTCATATACCAGCGCATGATCGGGTATCCTGTCCATCTGCCACATTTGATACAGGCTCATTCTCAACAGGATTTTCGCTTCCGGCTCCACTTGTTGCCAGGGCACCGAACTTTTGCCGGCCAGAAGGTAATCAAGCAACGCCTGCCAGCGGAGAGTCCCATAAACTATTTCGGTTGTGAGATGTCTATCTCGAACATCAAGCCGCTCGATGTCGTCGGAGTTCAATGCATCATCGCTGAAGGCATGCCGGGACTCGATTTGAGAAAGCAGTTGATACGATAGTTTTCGAGCAGGCGAGATCATATGAAAGTAGAATTCAGAAGTCACGAGAATGGGAGAATGGGGACGCCATCCTATTTCGCAGCTCTTGCTTGGATTTCCCTCGGCTATCCCGCGAAACAGGGTGGCGTCCCCATTCTATTCGACTCCTAAATTCTATATGCTATTTTTAAATTATTCGATCACCGATGCGCAACCGCGCACCGTTTGCAAATTCACGGCCTGTGACGCGTGCTTTTGCCGGCATTTGCACTTCCGTCAGCGTGATGATGGTTCCTTCCCCGCATTGTACCTGCATTGCGTCCTGCGACAACCCGAGGAATGTTCCCGGAATCTCCCGGATGTCGAGGGGCTCCATTCCGGGCATACTACGCCAGATGTGCAGCCATCCTCCCCTGAAGTCCGAATAGGCCCCAGGCCATGGATTCATTCCACGAATCTGGTTGTGTATTTGTAAGGCGGGCTTCTCCCATAAAATACGGGCCATTGCCTTTGTGATCCTTGGAGCCCACGAAACCTTGCTCTCGTCTTGTTCGATAGGAGTCATGGCGTTCCTGCACCACGCCTCCAAAGTTTGGACGAGGAGGCTTGCGCCAATCTCCGACAGATCATCTCCAAGTTCGCCGGCGTTTTTAATCAGCGAAACAGGACATTGTTGCTGCAGCAGTACCGGACCGGAATCCAGTTTCCGATGCATTTTAATCGCCGATACGCCGGTGACCGTTTCACCGTTGATGATTGCCCAAGCGGCCGGCGCAGCGCCTCGATATTTGGGAAGGAGTGATGCGTGAATATTGATGGGAGCGAATCGGGCCGCCTGGAGCACCCAATCCGGGAGGATCTGGCCGTAGGCAACCACGACAATAAAATCGGGCCGAAGATCCTCGAACACCCGGCGATTCTCTTCCAGCCCAATCTTTTCGGGCTGATACACCGGTATCCCGTTCGCCAGAGCAAGTGTTTTGACGGCTCCCGGCTGCAGCTTCTGTCCCCGGCCGACCGGACGATCAGGTTGCGTGAAGACGCCACAGATTTCGTGGGAATTATCGAGCAATTTTCGGAAAGCAGGGACGGCAAACTTCGGAGTGCCCAGGAAGACAACTCGCATTGATTACCATTCGCCGGCTTTTGCCAGCTTCTTGATTTTATTGCGAATGAGTGTCCGTTTGAGAGGACTCAGGCGATCCACGAAAAGCACCCCGTTCAAATGATCGATCTCATGGCTGAAGCAGCGTGCCAAAAGGCCTTCCGCCTGGTATGTAATCTCCTCGCCTTTCAGATTCAGTCCCTTGAGCGACATTTTCAGAGGGCGCACAACGGGCTCGCTGAAATCCGGAACACTGAGGCATCCCTCGTCGTTTTTTTGTTCTCCCTCCGTCCATAGGATCTCTGGATTGCAGATTACAATTAGCTGGCTTGGATCCTCCCCGACAGAAAGATCGATGGTTGCGAGGCGAATGTTAAGCCCTATCTGCGCCGCCGCCAGACCGATCCCAGGAGCGCCGTACATGGTTTCAATCATGTTCTTGGATATTTTTCCGAGCTCGGCGTCAAAGACATCGACCGGTTTACTGACGGTCCTTAGTTCTGCGGCTCCATATTTCAAAATCGGCAGTATCATAAAAAACTAATTTTAGTGGACACCGCGGCCCATGTAAAGTGAGTAACTTTCCAGCAGGCTCTACAGGGCATTAATACTCGTCCAGGAGGTGCATGACATTCGCGTAGTTTTTTTCGATTTCGTTTATGGAATCCCCCCCGAATTTCTCTAGAAATGAATTTGCGAGCACGGTTCCGAGCATCGCCTCTCCAATGACCCCGGCAGCCGGAACCACGCATGTGTCGCTTCGTTCGACGACAGCCTCAAACGCCTGCTTGGATCGAACATCCACGGACGACAGCGGCTTTCGTAAAGTTGGAATCGGCTTGAGATAGATCCGAACTCTGATGTCCGATCCGTTGCTGATGCCCCCCTCGATGCCACCGGCCCTGTTGGTCTTTCTGAAAAAGCGTTTTGCGCCTGAATCGTAAAAGATTTCGTCATGCACGGCCGAGCCTGGTTTTGCAGCCCCCGCAATCCCTGCCCCGATTTCGACAGCCTTTACTGAAGGCATGCTTATCATGGCCTGGGCGATCTGGCCGTCGAGTCTGCGGTCCCACTGGACGTGAGATCCAAGCCCGGGAGGGACCGGACTTGCCAGCACTTCTGCAGAACCGCCCAGTGTGTCGCCTGTTTTCTCCATCTCATCAATCAACGCCATCATGCGCTTCTCGGCTTCCAAGTCCGTGCAGTGGAGTGCCGATTCCGGATTCAGATCAAGAACCTGCAGGATTGTCGGTAGTTCGAATTCCTGAGCTATGCGTTCCCTGCCGATCGCGATTACGTGACTCCCGATTTGCATTCCGAAATGAGCCAGAAACAGCCGGCAGAAAGCACCGATCGCAACGCGAGCAGCGGTTTCCCGTGCGCTGGCGCGCTCGAGCACATCTCGAACGTCATAAGTCTGATACTTCAGGGCGCCCGCCAAATCCACGTGTCCCGGCCGAGGACGGGTAACGGCATGAAGGTCCGCACCTCCCGGCGCCGGCTCGACCGACATGGCAACCTGCCAGTGATCCCAGTCCTTATTCCGTATCGTGAAGGCGATCGGGCTTCCAAGACTGAATCCATGCCGCACACCTGATGTGATTTGGATTTCGTCCCGCTCTATCTTCATCCGGCCGCCCCGGCCATATCCGAGTTGCCGTCGATGAAGCTGCAGATTAATGAAATCCAAATCGACATTGATTCCGCGCGGCAGTCCTTCAAGTATCCCGTTCAGACATTTTCCGTGAGATTCACCGGCTGTTAAGTATCTCAGCATATCTTTTTGCTTTACCCAATAAGAGTTGACTGCTTAACAATTTCCGCCGCCTTTGGGTTTCCTGCTTTTGTTCCGCATCCGAGTTCGAACATATCATAACCGGGAACCCAACGCGAAACCCATAACAGGTAAATCCTTGACTTCCCAAAGGCCGCACAAATACACTTCACCGGGGCCACTCAAAAAATATGGCAAATTCTATTGCGAATGCGTTGGAAGCTCCCTACCGTTTTATTACAAAGGCAATCTGGGAAATCCAATCTTATACCCTCCTTGCCAGCCGAGCCGTTGCGAATCTTTTCACGAAGCCGATTTATTGGCGGGAAATCATATTGCAGATGGACCGGATTGGTATCGGTTCCCTTACGATTGTACTTTTAACAGGCTTTTTTACCGGCGCCGTTCTAGCAATCCAGTCTGAAGGTGCGCTTCGCAGATACGGCGCAGTCAGCATGACCGGCCAGCTTGTCTCGTTGACCTTGATCCGCGAATTGGGGCCGGTTCTGTCCGCGCTTATGCTCGCGGGACGCATCGGTTCGGGCATTGCGTCTGAATTGGGCTCGATGGTTGTTTCGGAGCAGATAAATGCGATGCGTTCTCTGGGAACGGATCCAACCCGCCGTCTGGTGACGCCCCGGATGATCGCCACGATCATTATGCTCCCTCTCCTTACAATCACCTGCGATGCAATGGGAATGCTGGGCGGCTGGATTATTGCGTATTACAAGCTGCTCATCAGCTCGAGCCAGTTCTGGTCAGATGCCATGAGCGCGATGCAGCTGTCGGATGTTGTCGGAACCCTAATCAAGCCGGTGGTGTTTGGATTCATTATAGCGATGACCGGATGCTACATGGGATTGCGCACCCATGGAGGGACTGAAGGGGTTGGAAGATCCACCACTCAGGCAGTTGTCAGCAGCTCCATCCTAGTTATTGCGGCCGATTTTTTTCTTAACAACCTGCTCATCTACCTGGCGCCTTTGATCAATACATGATTGAATTTCAAAACGTTTACAAATCGTTTGAGGATGAGATGGTCTTGAGCGCTATCAGCTTCAGGATCAATCGCGGCGAAACAAAGATCATTCTCGGCGAGAGCGGGTCCGGAAAATCGACCATCCTGAAGCTGATCCTCGGTTTGATCCGGCCCGATTCAGGGCAGATAGTCATTGAGGGGCAAGACATTACACAGCTGACGGAGCGCGAACTTGTCAGCATCCGCCGGAACATCGGAATGGTTTTTCAGGAGGGGGCGCTTTTTGATTCGCTCAGCGTAAGAGAAAACGTTGGATACCGGTTATCCGAAGAAGGCCGAATGGGGGAAAGTGAAATCGATCAGGCAGTTCTTCAGCTTTTGGGTTTTGTCGGGCTTGAGGAAGCGATCGACAAAATGCCGGCGGATCTTTCGGGAGGGATGAAGCGCAGAGTAGGGATTGCCAGGGCCCTGGTCGGCACGCCTAAGGTTGTACTTTACGACGAACCGACGGCTGGTTTGGATCCTATAACCAAGCGGGTTATAGTAGAATTGATGATCAAGCTGCGCGACCTGGAAGGCGTAACCAGTGTTTTCGTCACGCACGACCTTCAGGCCGCATCGATAATCGCGACCGAATACGCATCAGCAGGAACAGATGGAGGCGCCAAAATTAAACCGGGCGGAGATTCCCTCTGCCTCCAAAATATAAATTTCATCATGCTCCAGGACGGGGCAATTTGTTTCGAGGGCAGCTATCAAGAGTTGATGAATTCTACGCTGCCTTACATCAAGACTTTCACTGCCTAGCAGCCCGTGGTGAAAGTACAATAGGCCGCGCGCATAGGTATTGCGGGCAAGATCAAGGCGCGAGGAGGAGGCGATGCGGGGACATCGTTGACGACGAGCAACGCAGAGATTGCCCGCAATACCTATGCGCCCCAAGGGTTCCGGCGGCGCAGGGGCATCTGCTGCGTTGGCGCTCCTCGACGATATACCCG